>JAMCTD010000064.1 GCA_023380995.1 Patescibacteria group bacterium | reverse complement strand
GTAAATGCGCAAGATAATATGCATACCTCCCCGGATATATTGAGTGAAACAAAATACAGATTTAGAGACCAGAATAAAAGTTTAACCGTGAATTTGGACAATGGTAATTTTTCTTATACTAAGGAGGCAACAATATCCGGCAAAATTAACCTGGATGATACCCAAGCAGTCCCTGATTTCAATCAAACTCTTGTTGTTTTAGGCGTTCTAAAAGACAATTATAAAAATGGCAGAAATAAAGTTACTCTTCTAAAAACCAGCGGGGCAAACTTTGTTTCCACTCAACAAAAAGAAGAAGCCCAGGCAGCACAGATTTCTTTATGGCCTGCCTCCATTGATAAAAAACCAATTTATACTCCGGATTTCAACAGCTCGCTGGTTAATGCTGTTGTTTTGGGAGCAGCTAACAACTTAGAAAATTACTTATCCTTAGATTTTACCGATTATCCAATCGATACCTCAACATTTGCTACTTATCCCTTAAAAGAAACTGAGGTTGCCTTAAACGATTTGAAAACAGGTAAAGGTGTGGTTATTATTGAACCTGACAAACCTCAAGTTTCTATAACTTCTGTTTCATTGGGTTATTTTCTGTCAGAAAATTATAGTCCGTATTTACAACCGATATTTGTCTTTGAAGGACCAAATTTTGTAGCTTATGTTAGCGCAATTAACGGGCAATACCAATCTGCTGCGGCCAACTTGAGGTTTGTCAGGTTCAATCAATAAGTCTAGTGGTCTCGCCAAACCGGTCATCACTTCCCAGCACCACCAGCAAAACCCGGTGCCCATCTCTTTCAACTAATGTCACTAAATTTTCTTTGGCAGCTTGAGTAGTACCTGTTTTCACTCCTAACACTCCGTTAACACTTGTTAAAAGTTTATTTAAATTTAATAATTGGTGGGTGTATTTTTTATTTAAAGAAACAATATTAGTTTCTTTGGTAGCAAAAATTCTGGCTAAAGTAGGGACTTTTAGCGCCTCTTGGGTAATCTCGGCAAGATCTGCTGCCGAAGAATAATGTTTTGGGCTGTCAAAACCAGCCGGATTATCAAAATGTGTATTTCTCAAACCTAAGTTTAAAATCTTTTTATTCATAGCTGATACAAACCCTAAAACTCCTCCCGGGTAATTTTCTGCCAAAGCAAAAGCAGCATCATTACCGGAATTTAGAAGCATTCCGTAAAGTAACGATCTAAAAGTTAAACTTTCTCCGGAGGATAAACCTACCCTGGAACCGGAAATATTTGCACTTCCTCCCACAGTAAGCACCGAATTTTGTTTAAAGTATTCACTTGCAACCACTGCAGTCATTATTTTAGTAGTGGATGCAATAGGAAGGGAAACATTGGAATATTTTTGATAAAGAACAGTATCTGTTGTTAAATCTTTAATAAAAACTGCCCGGGCTCCAAAATTTGGAAGAGGCAAATTTTTGCCCACAGGCGGAATACTATATGTCTGAACACCGGCAACTTGGGAATTATTTTGAGGAATTTGTAAACCGATGATCCGGTCATCAATAAATCCAACTACAAATGAGGTTGCAGCGGCAATTAATATTGCCATTAAAATTAAACTGGCAGAGTAAAAATAGTACTTCATGAAAATCTTAAATCTCAAAACTCTTAACCAACTAGCTCTTCTGCTTTGAGCTTTGAGTTAATCTCACATCCACCCTCTCCATATCTCTTGGGAAAAGACTTGCTTCTCTAATATTGGCAAGGTTTAAAATATGCATAACTATTCTCTCAAGCCCAAAGGAAAAACCCCCTTCCGGTGGCATACCATATTTAAAAGCCTGAAGGTACATCTCAAAATTCTCCGGGTTCATTCCTCGGGCTTTAATACTGGCAACAAGTTGTTCATAATCATTAATCCTTTGACTGCCACTTAACACCTCAAGTCCCCTAAAAAGTAAATCGTAGCTTAAGGAATACTCAGGGTTTTTTGGATCTGGCATGGTATAAAAAGGCTTAGCAGCAGTGGGAAAATGAGTAACTGTTACAAAATCGCTGCCATGCTTTTCTTTAGCCCATTTACATAAATCAATTTCATCGTGAGGGGTAAAATCTTTTTCTTTCCTATTGTCCCTGCCAAATTCTTTAAAAATTATCTCTTGCGCCTCTCTTAAGGTTAATCTGGGAATTTTACCCGCTCCACTCTCGGGACGAGGCAAGCCAAACGCTATTTTTTCAATACCAAATTCAGATAAAATACTTGCGCATTCTTCTTCAGTAACTTGTAACATATCTGTTGCTACTTTTTCTAGAGCATCTAATAAGTCTTCAAATTCCATAAAACCCATCTCCACATCCATTTGCGTGCTTTCTGTTAAATGCCTGGTGGTTACAGATGGTTCTGCCCGGTAAGCTTTGGCAATAGTAAAAACCCGCTCTAAAACAGGCACCAACATTTGTTTATAAAGTTGCGGGCTTTGGGAAAGATAAGCTTTATGTTCAAAATAATCTATTTTAAAAACTTCTGCCCCTCCTTCTGTTGCCCCTGCCACAATTGTCGGTACTATAATTTCGCTGCACCCTAAATCAGTTGCTGCTTTTCTAAAATTGGAAAGCAAACTGGCCTCAACTTTAAAAATAGATTTAACTTTAGGATGCCGCAACGTTAAAGATCGGTAGTCAAGCAAAGTGGGTAGTTGTAATTCCAAGTTTTTTCCTCCCATATCAAAAGGCAATTCTTGTGCTTTTGACAAAACCTCAATTTTTTCTGCAAAAATTTCTATTTCACCAGTGGGAATATTTTTATTTATTAAATGCTCAGGACGTTTATTAACTTTCCCACTTATACAAACTACGTCTTGCAGACTTAAGTCAGGCACTTGTCCGCCGCTTGCCACAACTTGAATCATCCCAGTGCGGTCATTAACATCCAAAAATAAAATTTTCCCATGATCGCGCCTGGTTAAAACAAATCCATATATTTTAACTATTTCCCCAATTTTATTATTACAATCCAAAATTAAAGTGCGGTCTACCATTTCTGCATCATACCAGTCCAAGCTTAATATTGACAAGATATCATAAGTAATGTTAAAGTACTTTAATAATTATGAATAGAAACTTTGCTTATTTTTGGTTTACATTTACCTTCCGGAAGGAGGGAGGTTTATTGGGATAACCTTAATTTAAGGTTTTAACCAATATCAGCCTCCCGAATGGGAGGTTTTTTTATGGAGAAATAATATGGCAGTTATTGGTGCAGAAAGATTAACAACCAGTAATAACATCGATAGCCTTACACAAAAAGTGCGAGGACTAGTAGGATTCGGACAAAACAAAACCGCTCAAGTTACCCCTTGGGAATCAAGATGGCAGGAATTTCCTCAATCAGTAATTTACGGAGTAACAGGGTGTTATTTCAAATATCGTAATGCTTTAGAATTTTTTATAGCCAATAAAAATACCGAGGCTGCAATAGTTTGGTACAAACACGCAAGAAAAGACTTTTTAGACATAGTTCACCAAGACCCTCAAAATCATCGATTCTATAAAAGTTTACGCCAATCCGATTATTTTACAACGGGCCCTAAAGAAACCTTAGGAGAAAAGTGCCAAAGGCTTCTAATCAAGGGCAGAGATAGATTATTAAAAGTACTGTAACTTTTTATAGTTATTATTATGATTGATTTTGAAGTTTATTTAGAACAACGCAAGTTAAATGACAATGGTGGTCTTGAAATACAGGGCAGGCAAATTGTGGGCTCAGTACAAGGAAGAGGAGAATATGTTACAAGGGATGAGGGTGGCAGACGTTTGCATGTAAAAGATATTGAGGCAGGTAACACCGGTACAAAACAAGTCTCTTTATGTTTTGAGGGACGGACTAAAGGTACAATTTATTTTGATACTCACGGTAATGGCAGACTACCCATATCAGAAGAAAGCTGCTTAATTGTCCGAGATAGAACCATATCTTACTTAAAATAAATTTTACTCAATTGACAAATAAAATTTGTATAGTTAAAATGAATTCTTATGTCAAAAACTATAGCAATAGATTTAAAGAGAATTGAAAATATTATTGTCCTCCTTGTAATGCTCGTCATTGGAGCATTCCTAGGGAGGTCCTTTTAGGCAAAACCTAAAAAAGAAAGGAACTAAGGCCTCCCAAAATGGGAGGTTTTTTTATGGAGAAAATATGGTGATAGAAGCATTAGAATCAAGAATAAAACCAGTAAACGAAGCGCCTGCTAAAGTAATCCAATTTAGAAAACGTGGTATTGCAGTTAAAAAAACCAAACCAGAAGAACCTACACACAGTAGGATTTTTGGTAATGGTAACCCAGAAGAATTAACATTTGGTGGAATAGGATTAAGGAATGGAAACCAAGTTGAAGAATATGTTGCAGGAACTCCAGGCTGGAAATTTAATTTCGATACAGGAAACTATGATCCTATTGGCCCTGTAAAATGACTGAGTAACCATTATGGACAATTTATGAAAGGAGGTGTTTAATATGACATGCGAAAATAGTTCAAGAGTCCTAGAATTAAATCAAGGAACTATTGGACAACCACTAGACTTAAGAATTACCGGTCCGAAAGAATTAGCAGATATAGGAGTTACTGGTATGAGTTCTGCTTTTATTGATAGAACTTGGGGACCGGGTGCTGCAGAAAAATTTAGGAAGGCGTGCTGTAAAAAAAACAGCGACACAGAAACACTGACAGAATTAGCAAAAACAGCAGGAAAGTGGGAATCTAGGCCAATACATCCATGTACACCAACAGGCTACAGCGGAAGACGGGCAACTGATGGCTGGCCTATAAGCGAAGGGCGTATCGCACCAGATATACTATACTAACCTATTAGGTTTTTATATCTTTAACTTTTAGCTGTACTTTATGATTGCCGTTGTAGGTATCAAGTTCTAATGTGTAGGCCAGATCTATTGTTTGCTTATCTTTCAATAAATTTGCCCACTCACCCATGCCAAAGGCAATGGAATCAATTAAACTAGATTCTTCGCTACGCTCAGAATGACAAGGGGAAACTTTAAATTTTAAGTGCTTCCCGTTACCTACTGTTCTGATATCTGAAACTTGCATATTTTTAGTTGCAAAAACTGGTTTTCTGTTACAAAACCCAAAAGGCTCAAATTTTTCAAGCTCAGAAATTAATTTTATATTCAAGCTTTTATTTTCCACTTCTGCATCAATTTCCAAAACTTTTTCTTCCTCTGGTAAAACCAATGGGTATCCTTCCACCCTCTTCTTAAAAATTTCAACATGCTCACTTAAAATAGAAAATCCAGCTGCTCCAGGATGACCTCCCACATCTACCAAAATATCAGCATGTTTTCTAATCACCTCTACAATATCAATCCCATCTATGGAACGGGCAGAACCTTTGGAAATTTCCTCCCCTATGGAAATGGCAATTGCCGGCCTAAAATATTCCTCGCACACCTTCCCTGCTATTAACCCGATAATTCCTGAAGACCAATCTTTACTTGCTAAAACATGAATATTTTGCTTCATATCAACCAGTAATTTTGCCTGACCCAAGGCTTCCATGGTAAGTTTTTGACGGGCAGTGTTGGTATCACACAAAAGCCTGGCCAGCTTTCTTGCTTTTATTGGATCTTTCGTACAAAGCAAACGTAAGCTTTCTATGGCATGTTCTAACCTACCCATGGCATTTAATCTGGGACCAATCATATAACCTATCTCAAACGACCCGGTATCTTTTAAACTAATACCTGATGCATCAATCAAGGCCAACAACCCTAAATTAGTTGTTCCTCTTAAAACTTTTAGCCCTTCCACCACAAACGCCCTGCCCAAACCCATTAGAGGAAGCAGATCACAAACCGTGGCAATTGCAACAAATTGTAATAGATCTTGGGCTAATTGTTTTGATATTGAATTTCTAATCAAACACCAAGCCACTGCTGCCCCACACATTTGAGTGGAATGAACTATTGCATAAGCTTCTGGTTTTTGCTTATCAGGGACATGGTGGTCTGTAATAATTAAATCCAAACCCAGATCTTTTGCAAACTTTGCCTGCTCAATTGCCACAATTCCATTGTCTACAGTAATAACCAAAGAAGCATTGCTCTCTTTGGCAAACTCCAATCCTATTTTGGACAATCCATAACCTTCTTTTTCCCGGTGAGGGATGTAAGGTAAAACTTTTGCCCCTATTGAAGTTAAAGCTTTATATAAAATTGCTGAAGCACAAATCCCATCCACATCATAATCTCCATAAACAAATATTAACTCTTCTTTTTCAATTGCCTCCAAAATTCTTTTGTTTACTTTTTCAATTCCTGGAATATCTAACAATTTAGCAAAATCTTCCAGTCTAGGTTTAAAGAATTGTTCTTTTTCTTCAGCAGTTTTGATTCCACGGTTAAAAAGAAGTTGTTCTAATAAATCATTCGAGTGTTTGGGCGCGGTTTTCCACTTCACTGTTTGCTATCCTTTATATGCTGCAAATTGTATCACAGGATACAGGAGTGTAAAATAACAGCATGGACTATCAATTACCAAAAGAGGTAAAAAATATTTTAGATAAATTTCAAAAAGCAAATTTCCAAATATATATTGTTGGGGGGGCAGTCCGTGACCTGCTTATGGGAAAGGCTGTTTCTGACTGGGATTTTACCACTGATGCCAAACCTGAGGAAATTTTAAAAATTATTACGGAAGGGTTTTACAACAATAAATTTGGAACTGTTGGTTTGGAAACCAATTTAGGAATTTTTGAAATAACTACTATGCGGAAAGAAGGCATTTATAAGGACCACAGGCATCCTACAGAAGTAGGTTGGACAAATAAAATTGAGGAGGATTTAGCCAGACGCGATTTCACCATTAATGCAATAGCTTTATCTGCAAATAATTTAGTTGATCCTTTCAAAGGCCAGGACGATATTAAAAATAAAATTATTAAGGCTGTGGGAAACCCTAACCAAAGGTTTGAGGAAGATGCCCTAAGATTAATGCGGGCCATTAGGATTGCTGCACAACTGGAGTTTGAGATAGATAAAACAACTTTTGAGGCAATCAAACAAAATGCTAATTTGTTAAAAGAAATTGCCTCTGAGAGAATCCGCGATGAGTTGTTTAAAATTCTTGCATCTGAAAACCCTTATTTGGGAATCTTAAAACTTAGGAAAGCTGGAATATTACAAATTATCTTACCGGAAGTTGAACAGTGTTTTGGTATTGTCCAGCAAGGCCCAAAACATGACCGGATTTACGATATTGGAGAACACTCACTTTTGGCTTTAAAGTATACTCCGTCAAAAGATCCTTTAGTTAAACTTGCAGCACTTTTACATGACAGCGGTAAAGTTGCCACGGTCAAAACAGAGGCTGATGGTAATGTTACCTTCTACAATCATGATGTGGTTGGTGGAAAATTAGTTATAAATATTGCCAGGAGATTTAATTTATCCAAAAAACAAACTGATAAATTATACCGTTTAGTCCGCTGGCATTTGTTTACAGTCGATGAAAATCAAACTGATTCTGCTATCAGAAGGTTTATTAAAAATGTAGGTTTGGAAAATATTGAGGATATGATCGCTTTAAGGATTGGAGACAGATTAGGGGGCGGCACCCAAAGGGCAGTTTCCTGGAGGATGGAGAAATTTGAAAGTAGAATCAAACAAGTTTTACAAAAACCATTTTCAATTTCCGATTTAAAAATTAATGGTAATGATGTAATGAAAAATTTAAATATTAAACCAGGACCAAAAGTGGGTGAAATTTTACAAAAACTTTTTGAAGAAGTTTTAGAAGATTCTTCTAAAAATAACCGGGAATACTTGCTTTCACAAATTACCGAGATTAAAAGTTAAAAATCTTTTAATGGCCTAAACGCTCTTCCCACCAAACTAATAAAGCAGTGGCATTAAAAATGGAAGAGTAGGTACCTGAAATTATACCTACCAGAAGCGCCACTACAAACCACTTTAAACTTTCTCCTCCAAATAAAACTAAAGCAATAAGTACAAATACAACTGTCAAAGTTGTATTTAAAGAACGGCCTAAAGTTTGCACCACTGACAAATTAGCAATACTCATAAAATTCTTGCCGGGATGTTTTCTTAGGTTTTCCCGGATCCTGTCAAAAACCACAATTGTGTCGTGTACTGAAAAACCAATCACAGTCAAAAGTGCTGTTACAAAAAGAGTA
>JAMCTD010000063.1 GCA_023380995.1 Patescibacteria group bacterium | reverse complement strand
GGCTAAACCTGATTGGAAATAAAAATGTCTTTCCTGCCCGGTACGTTCATCGTAAAAATGAAAGAAAATTCCTGCCACAAGATATGCTACTTGTTTAAGTTGTTTTTCCAGCTTTTCAAATTCTGGGGTGATAGTAGAAAAGATTGTTTTATCAGCTAAGAAAGTTTGTAAAGTTCCAGTCTTGGCTGGCCATTTAAAGGTGCTTTTAAATGGAACGTTACTTTGATCTTTAACCTCTGCTACTTTTGATTTAGCTACCCCTCTTTCATACTCTTGGAAATATTCTTTATTATCTCTTCTGACTACTGTTCTCATGTAGTCTGATAAAGCGTTAACAGCTGATACTCCAACACCATGCAAGCCAGTAGAGACTTTATATCCTCCGTCACCAAATTTTCCTCCGGCGTGAAGAGTGGTCATGATTACTTCCAAGGCAGATTTGCCAACTTTGGGGTGGATATCTACTGGTATGCCTCTACCGTCATCAGCCACTGTAACATAATTATCCTCGTGCAGGATAATCCAGATATTTTTTGCATAACCTGCTAAAGCTTCATCAATGCCATTATCAACAGTTTCCTTAATTAAGTGGTGAAGGCCTCGGAGGTCTGTAGAGCCAATATACATTCCAGGCCTTTTCCGGACTGGTTCCAGGCCTTCTAAAACTTGAATTTGTTCTGCAGAGTATTTGTTTGTGGCCATTAAAAAACCTCCCTGAGGTATGTATATTGGCTCTACAGACCTCCCTGGTATAACCAGCATCAAATATTCCAAAATTGCCCTGATATTTACATTCTGTTTTGCCCATTTTTCTGCCTGTAAAAGCTCATTTAAAAACTTTGTTACTTCTAATTTTGCAACATCTGGTTTTGGGTTATAAAGCATTTCTCTAAAAGTATAAGTTAGAAAAAATAAAAACTCTTCTTTCTCTTTTAGTTTTTCTACATATTCAAACCGTCCTGTAATATTGCAGCTTAGTAGTTTTTCCAAATCTTCTGTGTATTTGGCAGGATATGTTGTTTTGTTGTTAGCAGAATCTAAATATTTAGTTTCACACCTGGATAGGATGGTTGGTAAGAGGTTGGCATCAGAACTTGTTCCTAAAATCAAAATAGCCTCACTGGGCAGTTCTTCGATGGTTTTTAACAGGGCATTCTGAGATTCAATTGTTATTTGGGAGACATCTTCTAAAATTACTACCCTGCCCTTTATAGAATATGGTTTTAAAGAAAAATATTCTTTAATTGCTCTAGCTTCAGTGATGCCTAATTTGTTTCCTGTTTTAAAATACAAAACATCTGGATGATTTACGTTTACACCTTCGAGGTGTAAACGTAAAGTTTTTTGGATATCTTCCTGGATTTTTTTAACATCAGGGCAAATTAAAAGTCTTGCAATCACAAGCAGATTTTAACATAATGGATGTATGCCCAATGCAACTGCTCAAAATCCGCAGGATTCTTCGTTGGAAGATATACTTTTTAATCAAGGGTATTTAAACCCGGACCAACTCTCAGCGCTTAAGCTGGAAAGTATTAACTCAGGCCAATCTGTTGAAAAATTGCTTCTTCAACAAAACAATGTGCCTTTGGATAAAATTATTCAAGCTAAAGCGCAGATTCTAAATGTTCCATATATAAAACTTGCCGGTAAAGCCATTGAGGCAAGTGTTTTAAATTTAATTCCGGAACCTGCAGCTGTGCGTTACAAAATCGTCCCGTTTGAGAAAAAAGGAGAAGAGTTAATGGTGGCAATGGCAGATCCGTTGGATATTCAAATCACTCAATTCATTGAAAAAAAGACCGGACTTAGAGTTAAACCATTTTTAGCCCAAGCTGAAGATATTTTAAAAACCGTCTCTGATCAATATTCCCAAAACTTAACTTCGTACGTTACTTCAGCCTTAAAAGAAGTGGCATCTGTTAAAACAGAGGAAGATGTATCAACCGGGCCGGAAATTTTACGGGAAGCTCCTGTTTCCAGCATTATTGACCAATTACTTGAATATGCCATAAAAAGCCGGGCATCAGACATCCATATTGAGCCTCAGGAAGACCGTACCAGGGTAAGATACAGAATTGATGGAATTTTACAGGAAAAGATCCTGTTGCCAAAAGGAGTGCATGAAGCTTTGGTTTCCAGGATCAAGATTTTGTCTGTTTTAAAAATTGATGAAAAGAGGTTGCCGCAAGACGGTAGGTTTACTTTTAGTTACGGACAAAACGTAATAGATATCCGGGTGTCAACCATACCTACTGTTTTTGGGGAAAAAGTGGTTTTAAGGTTATTGCCCAAGTCCACCGGTGCCCCATCCCTTTTAGAATTAGGACTTAGGGGAAGTTCTTTGAAGAGTTTAGAAACTCAATTGCTCAGGCCTCACGGAATTATTTTGGTATGTGGTCCAACCGGAAGCGGAAAAACTACAACGCTCTACTCAATCTTAACTAAGATATCCACTACCAGGGTTAACATAGTCACAGTGGAAGATCCGGTTGAGTATCAGATTAGTGGTGTTAATCAAGTTCAGGTTAATACTCAATCCGGTTTAACTTTTTCATCAGCCTTAAGAAGCTTTTTGCGGCAGGATCCAAATATTATTATGGTGGGTGAAGTTAGGGATTCTGAAACTGCTGATTTGGCAATTCAGGCTGCCCTGACCGGCCATCAGGTTTTCTCAACCCTTCATACCAATTCCAGCGCAGGCGCCCCTCCAAGGCTTTTGGATATGGGTGCTGAACCATTTTTGCTTGCTTCTGCCTTAAATGCAGTTGTAGCGCAGCGGGTTGTGCGTAAGATTTGCTCCCACTGCAGGGTGGAATTTAATGCTCCGCCGGAAGTGGCGGAGAATATAAAAGTTGTTTTGGGTAAATTTTTGCCAACTTCATCTCAAACTGCATTAAAACTTTTTGCAGGAAAAGGGTGTTCTATTTGTGGAAATAGTGGTTATTTGGGCAGAGTTGGTATTTTTGAGGTATTGGTTATTTCAGAACCAATTGTCAAACTAATATTAGAGCATGCTTCCTCAGGCAAGATTGAACAAGAAGCTACATCTTTAGGTATGATTACTATGAAACAGGATGGATACCTTAAGGTTTTGGAAGGAGTAACAACGATGGAGGAAGTATTACGGGTAGCTCAAGATTAGTTTGGAGTTATGAACATTCAACAACTATTAGACCTTACTATTCAAAGAAAAGCATCAGATTTACACTTATCTGTTGGATCTGTACCAATTTTGAGGATTCACGGTGAGCTTGTGCCTATTCCCGGTGAAATCCCCATTTCCCCGGAGCAGTTAGAAAGTTTGATTAAACCTCTTCTTTCAGATATCCAGCAAAATGTTTATAAGCAAACTTTCGAACTGGATTTTTCGTTTGAATTTGAATCCAAGGGAAGATTTAGGGTGAATTTATACAGACAGAAAGGTTCAATGTCTGCAGCGCTTAGGCTTATTCCTTACGAAATACCCATGCTTGAAGAATTAGGTTTTCCCAGTGTTGTGGAAAGGTTAACAGAACTTAAGCAAGGGTTTGTTCTGGTTACTGGCCCAACCGGTCATGGCAAATCCACTACTTTGGCATCGCTTATAAATAGGATTAATGCCAGCTCGTCTGTACATGTTTTAACTATAGAAGACCCTATAGAGTATGTTTATCCTCCTAAGAAGGCGTTGATTGAACAGAGGGAAATGTACAGCGATACCAGGTCTTGGGAAAATGCCTTGCGTTCTGCTTTGCGTGAAGATCCGGATGTGGTTTTAATCGGTGAAATGAGGGATTTGACAACTATTTCATCAGCTATGACTATTGCAGAAACAGGGCATTTGGTTTTTGCCACCCTTCATACAAACTCAGCTGCTCAATCTGTTGATAGAATCATAGATGTATTTCCTGAAATACAGCAACCCCAAATAAGGCTACAACTGGCAGCAACTTTGGAAGCAATCCTATCGATTAGGTTAGTACCAACAATTGAGCCAGGCAGGGTTTTGGCAGCGGAGATATTATTTGCAACTCCTGCGGTGAGAAACGTTATCAGGGAAGATAAGTCCTATTTGATAGATAATATCATTGAGACATCAGCAGAGATGGGCATGCAAACACTGGAAAGGGCTCTTGCCGGTTTGGTAACAACAGGCAAAATATCTCCTGATATGGCATCAAAGTTTGCCCTGCGTCCGGAGTTGTTGAATAAATTACTAAAATAAATGGACACTTCTAAATTTTAAATTAATTTATGGCAGAATTCGTCTACAAAGCTAAAGATATTGATGGCAACAGCCATACTGGTAATATTCAGTCTCCTGATATCCATTCAGCCACTGCCATTTTAAGAAAGAAAGGCTTGATTGTTATTTCAGTAACAACCAAAAGTCCTCCTGTAAACAAATTTTTAGACCGGTTTTTCAACAGAGTAAATTTTTCCGAACTGGTTATTATTACCAGACAACTGGCAACGATGGTTTCAAGCGGATTGGTTTTATCCGAGGCCATAGATATTTTGGAAGAACAGCAAAATAATAAAGTTTTAAAAAAGGCTTTAGTTCAGGTATCTGCAGATATCAAAGGAGGTTTAAATTTAGCCCAAGCTTTAAGTAAATTCCCTGATATTTTTCCTCACCTTTACATTAATTTAGTTAAGGCTGGTGAAGCTTCAGGTAAACTCGATACAGTTCTTTTGCAAATGGCTGATGGGTTAGAAAAAGACAGGGAGTTTCAATCAAAAATCAGAGGGGCAATGATTTATCCGATGATAGTTTTAACTATGATGGTCGGGGTCATTATAATAATGATGGTTTTTGTTATCCCTAAACTTATAACCTTATATGCTCAGTCAACTGTAGAGCTGCCATTGCCAACCAGGATTTTAGTCGCTACGTCTAACTTGTTTACAAGTTATTGGTGGCTTGGACTGATTATTATAGTTGGGGCTTTTATAGCTATAAACCGCTGGAAAAAAACACCTGAAGGCAATTTGTTGTTTGGCAAGATTGTTTTAAGGACTCCCCTTGTAGGAAAAATTGTGACTAATGTAACTTTAACTAATTTTAACCGCACTTTCGGTCTGCTTACCTCTGCAGGCATTCCTTTGCTTGATTCAATTGAGATTGTCTCTGATTTAACTGATAACCCCGTATTCGGAAATGCGCTTAAAACAATTAATACCGGGGTGGAAAAAGGACTGCCATTTTCCTCGCTGCTTACTTCTAGTGTGTTCCCTAAAATTGTGAGCAGGATGGTAAGGGTGGGTGAAGAAACAGGTAAGGTTGATGAGATCTTTTTTAAACTTGCTGAATATTTTGAATCAGAATCTGATCACATGATTAAGAATTTAACTGTAGCAATTGAGCCAATTGTGTTAATTATCCTGGGTATTGGTGTGGCATTTTTGGTGATATCTATAATTTTGCCTATCTACAAGTTAACAACCTCATTCTAAATTTTGCTCTCTTGACTAGATATTATAAGTTGTGTCTACAATGGATGCAGACGTGGATTATAATTTCGCTACGTTAAATTACGAAGGAGGTGAGAATTTTGAAAAAATCTGCTCAAGTTCATAAGGGAACCTTGCGACCTAACGGTCTTAAAGGTTTTACCTTGGTTGAACTTTTGGTGGTTATTGCTATTATTGCCATTTTGGCAGCAGTGGTTGTTTTGATTATTAACCCGCTTGAACTTACCCGCAGAGGCCGTGATGCAGCCCGTTTAACAGATCTTGCTAATTTACAACAAGCTATTAATGTGGCAGTGCAAGAAGCCTCTAATAGTGGTTCCAATATTGCTTGTAATTCAACGGATGCTACTTGTAATCGCAGTAGTGTCTCTGGTGGTGCAGGACGAGCAACTAATGGAACTGGCTGGGTAGCGGTTAATTTGGGTGTCCAAACTAGTGTATCAGTGCCAACTTTGCCAGTTGATCCGACTAACTCTAGTGGTAATACAGGTTTTCACTATGCTTATTGTGGCAGTGGAGACAATTGGGAAATCTTTACCAGACTAGAATCAGATCAGCAAACAGGTAACCAGGGAAATGTCGCAGCTTCGGATAAGAGACAAACTGATGGTGGAACTAACAACAATTACTATGAGGTTGGTTCTGTGCTTAATTTAGCTGGTACTACTGATGGAGGAGAAGCGGGTTGTTTGTATAGCCCATAAGGTGATGGCGTTGATCATAGGTTTTATTTTAGGAATAGTTTTGGGAAGCGGAGTAAAAGCTTTGGCTGATAGAAGTTTGGGTAAAAAGTCTTTTGGGGGAAGGTCGTATTGTCCAATGTGTAAACACAAATTGGCATGGTACGACCTTTTTCCTATTTTTTCCTATATTTTACTTGGCGGGAAGTGCCGGTATTGCCATAAAAAAATTGGCATAGAGTATGTATTGGTAGAAATAGGAATGGGAATATTGGTAGGTTTCTTATTTTGGCAAGCTTTCCAAAATTCTCAATTCTCAATTCTCAATTTTCAATTAATCTTAAATGTTGATAATTTTAAAATTTTAATTTTCAGTTTAGAGCTTATATTTAAAACCTTCTTTATAGTAATTTTGGCAATTCTTTTTTTAACAGACATTAAAAAAATGTTTATACCGGACCGCATTATTTTGCCATCCATTATTATTGGTATTGTTTTAAGTGTGGTTATTACTGCTGTAAAAATAATTTACCTTTATTTTACTTTAATCCAGACACCTTTAGGCAGGTTGCTTCTTCCTCCTAAAAATGAATATTTTCTAAGGCATGTTTTAATCATTGCTACTCCCCTATTTTATTCATTATTAACAGGAGCTTTAATAGGAGGGTTTTTTTTAAGTTTAATTATTGTAACGCGCGGGAAAGGCATGGGCGGGGGTGATGTTAAGCTGGGAGCTTTTATGGGTATTATGTTAGGTTTTCCCGGAGCAGTATTTGCTTTAATCTTATCTTTTTTAACAGGCGCTGTGTTTTCAATAGGACTTATTATCAGTGGTAAAAAGCATTTTGGCCAAACAATTCCTTTTGGTCCATTTTTGGTTTTAGGAAGTTTAATTATGCTTTTTTGGGGCAGCCAAATTATTGATTGGTATTTTCAACTTGGCAGATAATTGAAGCTAAATTGGGGTATTGACAGTAGTTTTTAGTTGTGTGAATAATAGATTAGTCACGAAAAATTAAATGAAAAAAATTCTGCCCAATTCTGAAAATACTTCCAAAGGTTTCACCCTTATTGAACTATTAGTTGTTATTGCCATTATTGCTGTATTAGCAGTTATGGGTATGGCAGTATTCTCAGGTTTAACAGGCAGAGGTAATGATGACAGAAGAAGAGCTGACCTAAAAGCCATTTCAGATGCACTAGAAGTTAAAAGAGGTAATGCTACAGCCTATCAAACTATAACAGCTAATGATTTTGCTGGAGGAGTTATACCAAAAGAGCCTACTACAAGGAATGTAAAATATTGTTATTCAGAAGGTGGAACGGTAATTGGTAATCCAACTGCTGCAGATGCGGGATGGACAACTGGTCCTGGTTATTGTCCGACTGGCTTTTCAAATATAGATGCTGCGACCTCAATAGCTGGCGGTACTGCTGCTTACTATAGAGTATGTACGCTTGACCAAGGAACCCCAGTTGCAGTAATCTGCTTTGGCAGTAAACAATAATCCCCGTGAAGTGTTTTTATATACTTGATTTATTTTTCATTAAGTGCAACTATTAATATAATGAGATGAAAAAATATCTGCCTAACTTTGAAAATACTTCCAAAGGTTTCACCCTTATTGAAATGTTAGTTGTGATTACTCTTATTGCCATTTTATCTGCTGTAGGGATGACAACATATGCAAATGTGCAAAAAAGATGCCAGAGATGCCAGGAGAAAGACAGATATTGACGTGATTGCCAATGCTATGGAGGCAAATTATAACACTGCAGGAGGGACTTATAAAAATTTTGATCCCAGTACATTTATAACTGGAGGTGCGAGTGCACTACCCACAGATCCTTTAAGCGGTACTTCTAGATGTGGTAGCGGTACTCCGCTCAATTCAAGGTTGTGTGAATATTGCGGTAGGAATGCAGTTGGTACAGCTATAACTCCAGGCGAGAATTTACCTTCAACTTGTATAACTGGTGGTGCAAAAGTAGGCTCTAGCGTGCCTGTTGCAGACACTGCTTTTGAAGTTTGTGCTACATTAGAGAATGGTACTTCAGGTTCCCGTTATTACTGCAGGACTAACCAGAGATGAGACAAAATGGTTTTACCCTAGTTGAGCTCATGATCACTGTGATGGTTATTGTGGTGTTAACTTCAACAGGGTTTGTAGCTTATTCTATTGTGTTAAAGCAAGGACGTGATTCAAAAAGGCAATCAGATTTAAGAACAATTCAATCTGCTTTAGAACAATACTATGCAGACCAGGGTTTTTATCCAATTACCAGTGATAATGCAACCGGTGGTGAAGGTTTGGATACTCTTCTTGGTAATACTGCCCCTCCTGCCTTTACCAGCGGGATTGGGTTGTATAGTCCTCCGCCTGCTCCTGCTCCGCCGCTCAAAACTTATCTAAATTCCCTGCCTAAGGATACTGGAACTTCCCGCTATTTTTATGGAGCAATTCCTTCTGATTGTGATAATGCTGCCTCAGCTACAAGATGCACCAGTTATTGCCTTTATGCTAAATTAGACAATCCCCCCTCCCCTGTTCCTGACGCTCCCACTGGTTGCAGTTATCCTAGTGGTTACAATTTTGCGCTTACTCCTCCATAAAACAGTATAGTTTACAGTGTATTGTGTACAGGTTACAATAAAATTACATGAAGCAAGCTGCCCGGGGGTTTACCCTAATTGAGTTGTTAGTGGTTGTAGCCGCTATGTCCTTAATAGGAGTTTACACTTTTGCCAATTATAAATCCTTTGGAGATGACCAGAATTTTAAAAATGCCACATCGGATATCCAAGGCATACTTAGATCTGCCCAAACAAGCGCTTCTACCAATACAAAATGTAGTACGCAATACGGTGCTACCTGGCAAGTTATCTATACTGATGCAAAAACTCTTAACCTGCAATGTAAAGAATCGGGAGCTGCTTCTTTTACAGCAAAAAAAACTTTAACATTGGGCACAAATATTACTGTATCAGCGTCAGGGAATAATATTTCCTGTCCGGTTCCATCAGTAGTAACTTTTACCCCGGTCAGCGGAACAATAGACTTGGGAGCAGCAAATTGCACAAGAGTAACATTTACCCTCAGTAGCACTAAAGTAAACGGGACTAAAACAGTAGTTGTTGAGCAAAAAGGTGGAATTTATGTGCAATGAGAAAGGACAGAGTTTAGTAGAAGTTATAGTGGCTATTGTTGTCAGTATTTTGGTAATTCAGGCTTTAGTTATTGTGACTATCTTAAGTATTAGAAACGCCAGTTTTTCCAAAAACTCAGCTCAGGCTACAAAATTAGCCCAGGGTGGGATTGAACAAATAAGAATTTTGCGGGATAGGGACGGGTCTGGGTCAGTCAATTATGGTGTATCACCTAATCCTACTGCCAGTAAGTTTAGTGATCTTTGGGGGATTTCTTTCGATTGTACTACTTCCAACAATTGTTATTTCTACCTTAATTCAGCAGGCGTATTAACAGGCGGCAACAGTACTACCTTTGAAACTATTCCTCCAAGTTTCCAAAGGCAATTTTTGATAGAAGATGTAGTAGCCAACCAAAAAAAAATTACAGTTATTGTCAGATGGACAGATCAAAGCGGGTCTCATGATTCAAAACTGGTCACAATATTAGGAAAATTATGAATGGATTAATTT
This sequence comes from Patescibacteria group bacterium, assembly GCA_023380995.1. Next base: position 5,344 of record JAMCTD010000063.1, on the reverse strand, counting down.
TTTTTACAAAGCGGATTTACACAAAAATGATTGATCATTATGGTTTTACCATAGCAGAAGTTTTGGTAGTTATCGCGATTATCGCTATCATCGGGACAATCATGGTAACAACTTTTAGCAATACCCTGCGGGGCAGTAATAAAGCGCAAATAATTTCTGCTATCAAGCAAAATGGACAGTCTGCTTTGGAAAATATGGATAAAAATATTAGAAATGCTGATAATTTAGTCTGTAATAGCAGCAGTCCAAGCTGCAGCGGTTTGGGTGATACGGTTGTAGTTGTGCAAAATGGAACATATACCAGATATAGAATTGCTCTTTCTTCAGCTGTTTCTGGTATGGCACCAGCAAGTTGCATAGGAACAGGAGCAAATGGCTGTATTATTTGGGATAATCCGGCAAAACAAATCGATGCAAATACCAATAACCTGGAAACAGATCCTGTATTTATTCAAAGAATCTGTGGTTCAACTATTATCAATGGTATTGGTGCTGGTATTGATCCAATGCCACTCGCAAATATCCTAACTGATACTAACCAGCAGACAGGAGTTTCTGTTATCGGTGGCTCTTTTAATTGCAGTAACCTTGCAGGTTTTAAGACCAATGTTACGCTCAATTTTCAGCTGGGGCCAGGTTCCCAAGCTCCTGCTGCAACTTCCGGTCAAATAGACCCTGTAACTTTTCAAACAACAGTAAGCCTAAGGTAAACAATTGACAAAGAGTAAAGGACAGCTGACAATTAAAACAAATAAAAAATGGTAAACGAAAAAGGACAGGTAATTTTAATATTAATTTTGGTAATGACAGTGGCTTTAGCAATTGGTGTCTCAATTATTCAGCACTCGTTATCTGATATTTCAACTTCTACTCAAGTGGAACAATCATCAAGAGCTTTTTCAGCAGCAGAGGCCGGGATAGAGAAAGCCATACAATCCGGCGCTTCCATCAGTGTTCCTATTGATTTAGGTAATAATTCAACAATCGATAAAGTGCAAGTGGAGGATGCTCCTGCTGCAACCCAAGCCTTAGAATATCTGCCACTTGTAAAAGAAGAACTGGCTCAAGTTTGGCTGGCCAGGCCGAGCGATTTAGCAGTTGCATACGCAGGTGGCACTTTGGATATTTACTGGGGGGAGCCAGGGATAACAGGCATAAATAAACCTGCAATAGAAATAACAGTAGTATATCAGGATAGTTTAAATGCTTATCAAAGCAAAAAATATCTGCTGGACCAGGATGCTAATACAAGAAGTAATGGTTTTACCGCAGTAACTACATGTCCCTCATCTCCAGCCATCTCTACTTCTCTATCTCCGACCCCTAAAACCTTTATGTGCCAACAAAGTATAGATGTAAGTTCAACTTACTTATGTGGTAATTCTACTTGTTTAAGTAAATTGATATTACTGCGTGCCCGCTTGCTTTATAACAATACAGCCCAGCCGTTTGCAGTAAGACCTACTTCAGGAGTGCTTCCTATACAGGCGAAGCAGCTTACTTCTGTAGGTATTTCAGGTAATACGCAAAGGGTTGTAAGGGTTTTTAGGCTCGAAGGAGTGGTGCCGCAATATTTTGACTATGGTGTTTTTTCTGTTGGTCAAATAAATAAGTAATTAAGCTTAAGATGCCAAATAAATGGTTTTTTTTAAAAATTAATTTGCATAAGAAAAAGCAATTTTTTTCAGAAAACGGTTTTTCTCTTGTTGAATATCTGCTGGTTATAGTGATTATGGGTTCTATAGTGCTTCTTATTGCGAATATTCCGAATGCCTTAGTTTTAATTAATGCAAGTAAGCACCTGAGTTTAGCAAGAGAGATAGCTGTTAAACAGATTGAAGACAAAAGGACAATAAACTATGATAATTTAACGATTGGTAGTGTGCCTGTTAGTGATCCGCGTTTAAGTTTATTGCCTCAAGGTAGTGGTACAGTAGTAGTGGGAAAAGAGACAGAGCCCGGAATGTGGATTAATTGCGATCCAACTATTTGTACCAACGGGGAACACTTAAAACAAATTATGGTTACGATTTCCTGGATAAGTAATAATAAAACTCAAACTACAACTTTAAATGCCATGATTGGAGAAGGAGGAATTAACCAATGAAGCAGAGAGGCTTGACCTTAATTGAGCTCCTTATTGCCATGGGGATTACCGCTATAACCGGAATCCTATTGGTTGTAATAATAGTAAATAGCGCCGGGATATTTTCTCATCAATCCTCCAAGGTGCAGGAGGGCTTAAATATTAATGATGCGCTTGCAGAAATCAGAGGAAGCATTAAACAAGCAAGTGCAGTTGCTGACCACTATACTAATGGTTCTACAACCTACACAACAGGCTTAAATCAACTTGTTTTAAAAGTAGCATCAATAGATTCCTCAGGTAATATAATTTCCGATACCTATGATTTTTTTGTTTTTTTTATAGATAACAAAATTCTTTATTTTAAAGCTTTTCCTGATCCTGCAAGTTTCAGAAAAGCGCAAGACCGGATTTTCTCAACATCTTCAGACAGTTTAGTTTTTAAGTATTTTAACTCTGCTACTCCCCCCATTGAGGTTGCTCCAATAAGCGCAACTAAAGTAGTAGCTACTTTAACTTTAAAACAAAGAAACGGTATAAGCTATGAAATAAATATAGCTACCTCGGAGGCAAATTTGAGAAATGATTAAAAAAAGACAGTCAGGACAAATATTAATTCTGGCTTCTATTGCTTTGGCAATAGTCCTTTTTACTGTGCTTTTTGTGGTTGCAGGGGCACAGGTTTATTTTCAAAATGCCGTATATACTACTAACGCAGAACAAGCAACAGCTTTAGCAGAAGCAGGGGTAGATAAGGCGCTGGCTTCTTTAAACGCAACGGGCGGCAGCTATAATGGAGAATCTGAAACTGTTTTAGGCGGTGGTTCGTATTCCGTAAATGTTACTTCAGTAGATGCTTCATCCAAGCTACTTGAAGTAATAGGATATATACCCAATAAAGAAAAAGCAAAAGTTAAAAGAACAATTAAAGTAAGTGCTTCCCGGGGAACAGGCGTTTCTTTTAAATACGGGATACAGGTTGGTGAAGGAGGCTTTAGGCTTGGTAACAATAATACAGTTATAGGAAATATTTATTCAAATGGAAGTGTGGTTATGGATGAAGGTAATAATGTAACGGGGAGTGTTTGGGTAGCAGCAGGAATTGCGCCTACAGCTAATCAACAAACTGATTGTGATGGAGCAAATTGCACAGATTACCTTTTTGGAAGAAACATTAATGGCCAGGATAGGTTGGATGTGGGCATGAGTTTTAAGCCTTCGATAACAGATAAGATAAGAAAAGTTTCACTAAAAATTAAAAAAATTGGCAATCCTCCTGATGTAACGGTCAGGATTATGGGTGATGATGGCGGAAAGCCGAAAAAAACTGAGGTTCTTGCTACAGGAACTCTTTTTAGCAGTTTGGTTACCGGGGAATATCCAGTAACCGATTGGATAGATGTCACTTTTTCAAGCAATCCTACTCTCTCAACAAGTAAAACATATTGGATAGTAATTGATACGTCTGCTGATTCAACCAATTACTGGTCTTGGCAAAATGATTTAGCTCAAAGTTATAACAGCGGACAACCAAAATGGTCTCCTAACTGGAGCGCAGGCAGCCCTATCTGGAATACTATTACAGGAGATTTAAGCTTCAGGGCATATATGGGCGGGACTATTAATGTTCTAAATGGGGGAAATAATAGTGTAATTGCAGGAGATGCTCATGCAAATACCATAGAAGGGTTAGAAATAGGAGGAGATGCTTACTATCAAACTATTAGTAATAGTACTGTTGGGGGAAGTTCTTGTCCGAATTCTCACTGTCATTCTGGTTCAGATGATCCATCTCCGCAAGGTTTTCCTATTTCTGAAGCTAACATCGCTTCCTGGAAGAGTGAGGCAGAATTAGCAGGCCCACTATCTCAACCAGTTTGTGGTTCGTTGATACCTTGGGGGCCTGGTAAATATGCAGGAAATTTAGATTTGCAAAATAATTGCAATATTATAATACAAACCCCAATTTGGATAACGGGCAGTTTGTCCATGGGTAATAGTAATACCTTTACGCTGGATTCTTCATACGGAACTGGTTCCGGGATCATTGTTATTGAAGGCCAAGCTAAACTTAATGGCAACACCAACAAATTTTTAGGTACAGGAATAGGAAACAGTATTCTGGTATTACTTACTACTTTTGATTCAAGGACAAATAATCTCGATGCTGTAAAAATTGGAAATGGATCGAATACCGGAGTTTTTTACGCGGATAAAGGGATTATCGAGCCGGGCAATAATAATAATTTTAAAGAAATAACAGCATGGAAAATAGAAATTACGAATGATTCGCTGATAGATTACCAGACAGGTTTAGCCTCTATCCTTTTCTCTTCAGGGCCAGGAGGGACTTACTCTTTAACTAAAGGAACATACCAGGTAAAATAGGGTTTAGGGTATGGCGTTTAGGGTGTAGTTTGTTTTAGAATAATTCTAGAGCTAGTTTCTAGCTCCTGCTCATATGGCAAAAATCACAGTTGGTTTAGATATTGGTTTTTCCTCGATTAAAGTAGTATCGCTCATAAAAGATAAAGAGCAATATAAGCTTGCTTCTTTAGGTTCCATAGTTTCTCCACAACCTGGAATGATATCTGATGCTGATACTGATCTTGAAGATTTAGCTGGTACGATAAAAAAGCTTTTGGGAGCAACCAAAATTGAGAGTAAGGATGTTATTGCTGCCCTTCCCGAATCAAAGGTTTTTACCAGAATTATTGATGATTTGCCTTATCTTACCGATAACGAACTTGCTTCAACTATCAGGTATGCTGCAGAAGAATTTATCCCCATGTCTTTAGCAGATGTAAATTTAAATTGGCAGGTTTTAGTGCGGTCTGACAGTAAAGATAAAAATGCCAGGACAGTGGTATTGGTAATTGCCTCCCCCAAGCGTGTAATCGCAAAATACATAAGAGTGTTAGAAATGGCGGGATTGAGGCCAAAGGCCTTGGAAACAGAAACAATAGCAGTTACAAGGTCTTTAGTGGGAAATAACCCTTTTTCCCCGAGTACTTTAATCATACATCTTGGTGCTACCACTACAGATTTTGCAGCTGTGTCCAAAGGGTTGATTTGGTTTACAAGGTCAATAGCAACAGGTGGTTTGGCTTTGACAAGATCCTTAGTGCAGCGCTTTAATTTTGAGATTAATCAAGCAGAACAATACAAAAAAATCTATGGGCTTATGGAAGATCAACTTGAGGGAAAAGTTTTTGAAGTCCTAAAGCCACTGGTTGATATAGTGGCAAGCGAGCCGAG
>JAMCTD010000062.1 GCA_023380995.1 Patescibacteria group bacterium | reverse complement strand
ATACGAAGAAAAAGGCGAGATTAAACTATTAGGAGTAGCAATGGCTTCTCTGGAAGAACTGTTGGCCGATTATGAGGATTTTTTAAGACAAAAAAAATTGCAAATTTGGGCAAAAACCGATCCCCGGATTACTGAATACCGCCAATTATCTTATAGATTAAGTTACTTAAGTAACTTAAGTAACTTAGGTGATTTAAAAGAGAAGCCAAAATTACCGAAAAACCCAGAAGAAGCTGCTAACTTTCTTTTAACTTTATGCCATCTGGCTACTTATCTTCTTAGTAAGCAGATAAATAAAGCTGAAGAAGTTTTTGTTAAAGAGGGAGGATATACTGAAAACTTGTTTAAAAAGAGGCTAGAGAGTAAAATTAAGTAACTTAAAATACTTAAGAAACTTAAAAGATTCAATTTTGGCCCTGTAGTTCACCGGATAGAACGCGGACGTCCTAAGTCTGATGCAGGGGGTTCGATTCCCTCCAGGGCCGCATAGAGTAGAAGTAGGTTTGTTAACGCAAATATGTCTAAAAACTTTAAAATAATATTTGCTGTTAGATTTCTAGGCTATTTTGTATTTTTTACTGGTTTAACCAGTTTTGTTTTTATGCTGGGACCCTTAGTGCAGGCAGAAGGTGCTTATAGGATGGATAGAATTTTAGGGGTTAAAAGGACAGTGCCTAAGATTATAGCTTCTGCAGATCAACCTAAAGTTAAACCTCAAGATCCGCAATCAGGAACAGAGTCAGGAAGTTTTGGTGATGTTAATGCTTCCGAAAACAGCATTATTCCGGTCTCGACTGAATTTGGCATAGTAATAGAAAAAATAAATGCTAACGCTAGGATCGTTACTAATGTTAATCCTGCGAACGAGAGGGAATACACTCAGGCATTAACTCAGGGAGTTGCAGAAGCTTTAGGCAGCACTCCTCCCGGACAACCCGGTAATTTGTATCTTTTTTCCCATTCAACAGATGCTCCCTGGAATATTATCCGTTTTAACGCCATATTTTATTTATTAAGAGAACTTGCTCCCGGTGATAGGGTAATTATTTTTTATCAAAACAAAAGGTATGATTATATAGTTTTTGACAAAACTATTGTTAATTCCACTGATGTTTCTTATTTAACCCATAAATATGATTCACCCGTTCTGACTCTTCAAACCTGTGATCCTCCGGGGACATTATTAAACAGATTAATTATCAGAGCTAAGTTGGTTAATAGTTAAGCGTATAAACAGAGCTCTCCCTGATAAGATCAGGGTAGCGTTTAGTTGAAATTTGTTTTAAACTATACGCTATACGCTAAATAAATGTCTAAAAAATTCATCATCACTATTGTAACCTTAATAGCAATTGCTGTTGCTGCGGCTGTTGCTATATTTTTAGCCAAAGGTTATACGTTTTCACCTGAAGAGAAGAGGATTGTGGGGACGGGAATTATCACTATTTCATCAGAACCTGATGCAGCTTCAGTTTTTATAGATGGGCATCTTACTACTGCCACCAATACCACGATTGCATCTTTGAGTCCTAAGACTTACGACATTAAGGTTGTTAAAGAAGGCTTTATTCCCTGGGCAAAACAAGTTTCAGTTAAAGAGGGGTTAGTAACAGCAGTTAAGGTGACTCTGTTCCCGGCAATTCCCACAATATATCCTTTAACTTTTACCGGAGTAGACAGTCCCATTTTAAGCCCGGATGGAGAAAAGTTTAGTTTTATTGTGCCATCTGCTAATTCTGCTGGGGGGAACCAGCAGGGTTCTTCTGCAAGTAAAAAAGGAGGGATTTGGGTTTGGACGCAAGCCCGTAATCAGCAGATTTCTTTTACCAGATCCTCAGAGCCTCATCAAATTGCCCAAAGCATAACAATAGATTTCTCTAAAGCAAAACTTAGATGGTCTGCTGATTCCAAGCAAGTTTTAGCAACGATTGGCAATAATAACTATATTCTAGAAGCTGATAGGATGAATAATGATCCGAGGGATATCACTCCGATTATTGCCGCTACCCTTAAGTCCTGGGAAGAAGACACTAGTGCCAAAGACCAATCAAGAATATTGGCTATTAAAGATGTGAATCTGCGCCAAATTGCTTCTTCTGCAGCTGTCATCCGCTGGTCGCCGGACGAGACAAAGTTTATGGTGGTAAATCAGGCGCCGGATAAGACAAATCTGAAAGCCGCCGGCGTTACTCCTGCACCGAAAATTGACGATTCTGTTAAAGTCTATGATTTGGAAGATAGAAAAGAATATTCTTTACCTCCTGCGCGCCAGCATATTTGGCTGCCGGATTCAAGACATGTTATTTTGGTTGAGGAAGGAACTATCTCGATTGTGGATTTTGATGGTATTAACAAGGCTATTATTTATGCAGGCAGTTTTAAGGATGATTTTGTTTTTCCCTGGCCGGATTCCTCAAGGATGGCTATCATTACTTCATTTCCCACCCCAACAGCCTCGGAGCCTAATTTGTATGGGATAAACTTAAAATAAAGTTCAAAGTTAAAAATTAAAAGTTGTGGAGGTTTTCTAACGAAAACTAATATTTACATTAATCATTCCTTAATTTTGAATTTTGCATTTTGAATTTTGAACTCCTTTGATCCACTTAGTATATCTTGTGATCAAGTTTTTGGGTTGGTAGAATTACAAAAACCCATGTTTAATTTTTCCAAAAAGGTCGGAATAGACCTTGGTACTGCTAATTCTTTGGTGTATCTGGCAGGTACAGGTATTGTTCTAAATGAGCCTACTGTTGTGGCAGTTACTACAGATGACCACAGGGTTTTGGCTGTGGGAAATGAGGCTAAAGAAATGTTAGGCAGGACTCCGGGGAATATTACAGCTTCCCGTCCGATGAGGGATGGGGTGATTGCAGATTATGTTATTACTGAGGCTATGATCCGCTATTTTTTGGATAAAGTTTGCGGTTCATCCAGGTTTTTTAAGCCTGAAGTAATGGTTTGCGCTCCTGCGGGAGTGACTTCCGTGGAAAAGCGCGCTATTTTAGATGCAACGCTTTCTGCCGGAGCGAGAACAGCATTTTTAATTGATGAACCCTTGGCTGCAGCGATTGGCGCCAAAATGCCAATTGCCAATCCTTCCGGGAACATGATTGTTGATATTGGCGGAGGCACAACAGAGGCGGCAGTGGTGTGTTTGGGAGGGGTAGTAGTCCATTCTTCTGTCCGGGTAGGCGGGAATAAAGTTGATGAGGCCATACAAGCATATGTACGCAAGAAACATAATTTAATAATTGGAGAGAGGATGGCTGAGGAAGTCAAGATTAAGGTGGGTTCTGCTACTAAACTTAAGACTGGTGAAGTGCAAAAAATGGAAGTTAGGGGCAGGGATGCTTTTTCCGGATTGCCCAGGACAATTGAAATTACATCAGATGAGGTAACCGAAAGCATTGCTGGTATCATACAAAAAATAGTTGCTGCTGTTAAAGGAGTTTTGGAACAAATTCCTCCTGAACTTGCTTCAGATATTATTGATAAGGGGATTGTGATGAGTGGTGGGACGTCCTTGTTGCGTAATTTAGATAGGTATTTAACTGATTCTCTGGGAGTGCCTGTATCTTTGGCAGAAAACCCTCTTTTGTGTGTGGCTTTGGGCACAGGGTTAGCCCTTGAGAACCTGGATTTGTATAAGCGATCAGTCAGCAAGCGGTAATTCGTTAAGGTATTAGGGGAGACAACCACCGGCAAGTAATGATATGTCTGAATTAGGAGAGCCACCGGAAAGAACGCGGTTGTAAATCCTAAAATCATCAATTTGGCCTGCAAAACTTGTTCCGCTGCCGCCCCCAATATTGGTAAAACTTGTTGTAGCAATTGCTGATAAACAATCAGTAGTAGGATTTGTGAGTGTTTGTAAGGTTCCGTCGAGGTACATTCTTTCCCCTCCTGATCCGCAAACTATGGCTGCGTGATGCCAACCTGCTGTAATATTGTTATTGCTGTAGACAACTCTATAACTTCCATTAACAACATTTTCAAAAACCAGCTTATTCCCATAACCCCCGGAATAACTGATAAAAATTGGTTGGCGGGAATCCGCAGCAGTATTGATGTGCCGGTTAAACAGCAGATTATTGGAAGTAAAGGAGCCGGTATAATTAAACCAGAAGCTGATGGTGGCGTTAGTTAGGTTGTCAAATTTCCCAGCTCCTAGAGAAACATAATCATCAACCCCATTAAAACTGCCAGCATTACCAAAACCAGTCTGGCCAGCAGACCAATGAGATCCTGTGCCATTCCAAGTGCCTATATTCGCCCCAGTCCAATCAGCTACACTAATTCCTTGAGGTTGATCATCAAATTTCCAATATCCCACCAGTCCTGAAAGAAGTGTCCCATTAGTATCACAGGAAGAGGAAGATGAGCCACCTAAACCAAGGTCAAAACGGGTGCTGGCTGTATTGTTGACAGAAGAGGAGGTATTAATAGTCCCTTGGGTAGATACTTTACAATAACAGTTAGTGGCAGGGGTATTACAGGCAGTGGCAGGATTATCCTCCAAAGAAGCACAAGCCTTAAAACCTGACCCATCTGCTGCCAGCCAGTTAAAATACTCTCCCTTTGTATTATTGGGATCTTTGGGTTTTGCTCCTGAGGAAAAGTTTGCATCAAGCAGTGGTATATATGAAGAAGTCCTTTGGACTTCATATGCTTTGGCTATAGCATCAATATCTCCCTTTCTTCTGGTATCCCTGGCTCCTTTTTGAAGACCGCTAAAAACAGCCATACCCATAACAGATAGTACTGCAATAATGGAAATTACCACCAGAAGTTCTATTAAGGTAAAACCTCGTTTTTGGGGCAGCCTCATGATACTATGATCATATCATGATGGTAGTTTCAATGGGATTAAGTTGGAATATTGATGTTGTTTTAAGGCACGCAACCATTACCGTTATTATATAAAGCAGTAATGTCCTGGCTAGATAAAGCCCAGTTGTAAATCCGGTGATCGTCAATTGACAGATTGTTCCAAATACCTGGAGACCAATTTCCATCAGGAATATAGTAAGGGCCACTAGAAGAAAAACTAATATCAAAGGGAGTAGTGATGGGGAAAGTTGCCTTGGCTGCACCGCCGTTTAGATAAAGCAGGAGATTGTTGCCGCTTTTAACCCAGGTTATCAGTGTCCACTGGTTCCAATAAGGACTATAATCGTATGGTTGGGAAGAAAAACTAATACCATTTGAGTTTAGATGAGTAAAAAATAGATAATTAGGGCTCCAGTCGCCAAAGCCAATAATAAAATTTCCTCTGAAATTTGAAGTATCGTGCTGGAATTTTCCAAAAATACCAGTTCCTGGTGCGCCGGTTTTAGTTGGAGGTGGAGTATAACCAGTGGCAGCTGGCGGTTGAGCTTTTACCCAACCTGAAATAGTAAAATCAGAGGTCCCTAAATTTAAGGAGCTGGTAGAATTGGTTGGTATAGCAACATAGCTTCGGTATCGGGGTGGTTGAGGGGCATCGCCGCTGGCAGGAAACGATAAACAAGATCCTGTTAAACAGGATGCGCTGTTTTGCCAAAGAGGCAGAAAGCCATTTGATCCTGCAAAAGTCCCATTATTTCCATGGCCTGATAAATCGGTTACTGTAGATCCTTGAGGTTGATCATCAAATTTCCAATATCCCACCAGTCCTGAAAGAAGTGTCCCATTAGTATCACAGGAAGAGGAAGATGAGCCACCTAAACCAAGGTCAAAACGGGTGCTGGCTGTATTGTTG
>JAMCTD010000061.1 GCA_023380995.1 Patescibacteria group bacterium | reverse complement strand
AAGCAGGATCAGGATTACAGAACTCCAGGATTTAGCTATAGTGATATTCTTAGCGCAGGAGCTTTAGGACTTAGGCGCGCTGCTTTACATTTTGATCATACACTTGGATTTAGGTTTAGTACTTATGCTAAGTCATGGATTAAGCAAGGAATTATCCGCAGTTTTGACGATTATTCGCGTTCAATAAGATTACCTGTAGATGTAAGCCAAGATCTTGTTAGATATATTAAGGTTTGTACTAGGTTTCAGTTAGAAAACGTAGAAGAGCCTTCTGATGAAGTAGTAGCTCAACAGATGAACGTAACAATGGATCGCCTTCAGGAGGTAAAAGCTGTTCATCAAACTCAACAAATATTAAGTTTAAATTGGGTAGTTTCGCATTCAGACGATGTTGATGATGGTGTTGATGGTAAGGGTGCTAATTTTGATATGATTCAGGGTCGAATGCGTATGTTAGCAGGAGAAAGAGATAACGAATCTACAATCGAGGAACAGTATATGAGGTGTGAATTAAGAGCAGAGTTACTTTATGCAATGAATATGGCAGGTTTAACAGAACCAGAGAAAAAGATTTTGCTTCTAATGCACGGTTTTGTCAATGATAAACCATTATCTAGGGCAGAAGCAGGGAGGTGTTGTGAGGTCGATGAAGGCCAGGCCCGTTATTTAGTAAAAAGAGCTTTGCGCAAGTTAAGAAGCAAAGATTTATTGGAGAGGTTGGAAGTGTATAGAGAACAATAACACGAAGAGTTTATTGGGATCCTAATTCTTTGAGTCTTTGGGCCATTAGGTCTAAATCTTTTTGATCAACTTTTCCATCCCCATTTAAATCAGCTTTTTTATATGTGGCAGAGTTTTGTCCGCTTTTAGAATTTTTCCCAAGGTATTGCAAGATAACGGCGTTATCTGCGGAGTTTATTTTTCCATCCCCATTTAAATCATATTTATCAAGATCTTTAGTAGTAGGGCTTGGTTTAGGGGTTGATTCTAAAGTAGTCAGATCAATATTTTGGCCTAATTTTATTGGCGGTAGTGGTGTTAAGCCAGACTTTAATTTAAAAAGAACGCTTGCTTCGCCCAAATCAGAATAAATTGTCAATTTGGCTATTGTGTCTTCTGTGGGAGAAAATCCGCCAGAAAGATCAGCTTTGCCGATTTGCGAAAGAGGGATTAAGAAATTACCGCCAGGTTTAATTGAAGAAGATTGGATAATAGCATCAGGTAAGGATAAATAAACTACGCCATTATCTACAGGAATATTATTATTTAAGACAGACCCTATTATTGGGCTAAAGTCTGTTTGGTTTGCCAAAGGTTCTAGGGTTTCAAATTTTTGGACATCGGAAGTGATTTTACCTGACACAATTTTAAATTGATATTTAGTTTTAGGAAGCAGATTTTTTAGTGTTACATAATGGATTACGTGAGGTTTTGGTCCTGCTGTGTCTTTATCATCCAGCACTGTTTGTTCTCCCGGATTATTTTGGCCAAAAGTGACAAAAGACACAGATGGAGAGTTTGTTTGCCAGGAAATCGTAGCCAAGTCAGCAGTTAGATTTGTCAGTACAATTTTTTGCGGCGTTAAATTTGGCGCTGCTTTAGAAATAAGCGTTTGTTCTCTTAGGGTTAAATAAATACCGCTTGCAATGCCTACAAGAATGATGCTTAGTCCTAAAAAAGTTGGTATCTTAAATTTGTTGATGAAGCCTGTCATGTATAGTTGTTATAAATCCTTGATGTCAAAATTAGGATTTATTGGTTCAATAACATCTTGTAATTGTTTAGGCACTTCTACTTGAGAACGGGTGTGTATGATATCAAATATTACCCAAGCACAAACAGTCACTAAAGCTAATATTGCTGCAACGAGCCATTCTTTACGTGTCATATTTATTTTAGGTAATAAGTTTTTCCGGATAAAGACATAATTATGGCCGTACCATCAACGTTTTTAGATAACGATAAACTATCAACGGAGATTAACCTACCACTAGCTCTTAGATCCTGCAAGAGAGCAATTAGATTTTGGTAATTACTTTCTATATTAAAGATAAAGGAAATTTCGGCGAGAGAGCCGATGCCGTCTTTAGTTTTGTTATCTATAACAAGTGGTTGAATTTGTAAAGCTGATATTGAAGCCTCGTGCATTTTAGCAGTTTGCTCCAAAGCAGAAATAATCGATTTTAAACTGGTTGCGTTAGGCACTGCTGTGGCTATTTTACTTTTAATGCTTTCATCTAAATTATCGTAATTTTTCTTAGCTAAAGACAGATCATTTGATTTTTGGGTAATTTTTTGTAAAGTTTGTTCTTCATCAGCCAGTTTTTTTTGTAATACTAAGATTGTTTCAACTGTTGGTTTGATTGCAAAAAGTGTCAGGATGGATATTGTCAGAAGAGTAAAAATTGTTGATCCATAATTTTTAATAATAGGAAGTTTAATAACAGGTTTAATATAGGTGAAATATCTATAATAGATTGAGGATGAGCTTTTCATAAATTTATAAACTTCTTTCTCCCTCACCTGTTAATCTGGTAAGGGCGTCGAGAGTAAATCTGATAACTCCTTGTTCAAGTCCAACGCTTGCAAGATTAACATTAGAAAAAGTACTTTCTTCTTTTAGACCTGCTATAAAGCTTGACAGGTCGCTGCCGGTTGAGGCTTGGCCAATGATATGTATGACAGCGTTGCCCGCATCTTTTCTGATATTAATACTGATAATTTGTACATTGGTCGGAGTTTGGTTGGCAATTTTTTTCAAAACTTCAGACCAATCTAAAGAGCTTTTTCTGATATTGCTTATTGTTGATAGTTTAAGTTGAGTTTCTCTAATGACAGTTTCGTAAGGCTTAAGGCTTTGGATGTAGGGGATCTGTTCCTCAATAGCCTCTTTTTTAGTAGCCAAATCAGCATCTAGTTTAAATCTGGTGACAAAAGCAATTAAAACCAGGGCTTCTACTACGACAAAGATATACCGGCCACCGGAGAGCAGCCAGCTAAAAAGTTTAACCGTGATCTTTTCAGGATTACTTTGGGGTTTTAAAAGGTTTAGATTAATACGAAGCTTAGATTTAGGCTTGGGCATAAATACATTTTAACAGGGGTAGAAGGCAGAAGCAAAGCTTGTGTTTTATAAAGCGCAGGTGTGATTATTTAGACTTTTTGGCAACGGCGCCGCTGCCTTTTGATAGTCTTGATTTTAACCTGGCAGCCTTATTTGGGTGGATTAGGTGTACTTTAGCAGCTTTATCTAAAGCAGAAAAAGCAGTTTGTAAATCTTTAGCTGTTTTACTTACTCTGGCTTTTTTGACTGCAGACTTTAAGGCAGTTTCCCGGGATTTATTCCGGGTTGTTCTGACTTTATCTTTCCGCACCTTTTTTATTGCTGATTTAATAATTGGCATATTTTTACCAATTATATCAGAGGAGCGCTATTGGATTCATCCAATGCGACCTGCTGATCTAATTGGCATGGGTGGAATAGTAACATAGCTTCTTTCTTTGCGCAAGCCAGAATGCTAATATTCTTATAGATGGTTAAAAGTATATTTTCCCTTCTATATTCCAGGCAAACATCAATTTTATCTGCTGCATCCATAATCATGGCAACGCTGATGTTGTCTAAGGTGTTGGGGTTAGTTCGTGACCGTTTGCTTGCCCACATGTTTTCCCCAAATCAGATAGATATTTTTTGGGCAGCATTCAGGCTGCCTGATTTAATTTTTCAAATAATAATCCTTGGAGCCTTATCTGTTGCTTTCATACCTGTTTTCACTGAACATTTGGAAAATAAGGGCAAAGAGGATGCTTTTGAAATGGCCAGGGCAGTGTTAAATGTTTCCTTGGCCATATTTATTTTAATAACAATCTTAATTTATATTTTTGCCCAGCCTATTATCAATACTTTTATTGCTCCTGGATTTACACCAGAAAGACAGTTACAGGTTGCTGCTTTAACAAGGATTATTTTATTTGGCCAGGTTATTTTAGTTTTGGGGTCATTTTTTATTGGTATTTCCCAATCTTTTCAAAGGTTTATTATTCCGTCTTTGTCGCCCGTATTTTATAACTTAGGAATTATTTTAGGCATTGCTTTTTTATCCAAGCCCTTTGGGATTATGGGTGTTGCATATGGTGTGGTAATTGGCGCTTTTTTGCACGCTTCAGTCCAATTGCCTTTAATCTGGTCAATGGGTTTTAGGTTTAAGTTCCCTTTGAAATTTTTCAATTCCGGGGTAAAGGAAATAATGCAGCTTATGAGCATTAGGACCATAGGTTTGGCTGCTGAACAGATTAATGAAACAGTAGGGCTGGCTTTGGCAACACTTGCTTCAATTGGATCTGTTACCTACCTTACTTTTGCCCAACATTTACAGGTAGTGCCTATTGGGCTGTTTGGGGCAACGCTAGCTCAAGCTGCCATGCCTGTTTTGTCTTCTGAAAAAGCCCGGGGGAAAATTGATGAATTCAAAATTACAATCCTCACTACCTTACATCAAATACTTTTCTTAACACTTCCGGCAGCAGCCATCCTAATTGTTATCAGGGTACCAGTTGTCAGGTTGGTATTTGGGGCTTCCCGTTTTAATTGGGAAGCAACTGTTTTAACAGGTGCAACACTGGCTTTTCTTTCCATTGGCTTGGTAGCTCAAGCAATCTCCCTTCTTCTGGTAAGAGGTTTTTATGCTTTAAAAGATACGAAAACTCCGGTGATAGTTTCTTTAATTGTGGTGGTGTTGAATATTGTTTTAAGCGTGTATGCAATCGTAGTTTTAAAGCTTGATGTTTGGAGTATTGGTTTTGCCAATTCTATTTCAGCAATAGTTTCAGCAACTTTACTATTTTGGACCCTCCATTTTAAAGTTGGTAAATTTGACTTAAAAACTGTGTTAGTTCCTTTTATAAAAATGTTTATGGCAACAATAATCATGGGAGTTTGTTTATATATCCCCATAAAACTTTTAGATGCTGTAATTTTTGATACTACAAGGACTATAAATTTACTGGCTTTAACAGGACTTTCTTCCATATTTGCCTTAACTATATATGTGATACTGGTGAGGTTTTTAAAGGTGAGGGAGCTTGATACTTATGTTGAGCTTTTCAAAAGATTGGGTAGTGTGCAGACCAAATTAAAATCTAAAGAGATCTTACCTGAGACTGTTTAGCTTTAAAAGAAATAAAGCTGGTATTGTAGCTAAAACAGCTAAAGCTGCAGAAGTATAAAAAACAGTTGGAATGTTAGCTTGGTCAGCAATAAATCCCATTAAGATTACACTAATTACTGCTGCTATTCCTATAAACATCTCAGATAAAGCATAGATTTTATTGTAATGCACCTTATGGGAAGTTTTAGATAGCATACTTTGAATTATTGGGGTGGTGCCTCGGGTAAAAATTCCAAGCAAGGAAGACAAAATTAAAATCAGAAAAAAATTAGTAGGAAAAGTTAACAGAACCAATGTTACAGCCATTGTTATTTCGGAAATTATAAACAATTTTATATCACCTATTTTATGCGCCTGTCTGCCTAAAATATATTTGCCTAGTAAGCTGCCTACAAAAAATGCTCCAGACACAATGCCATATTGAGTAATTTGTAGTCCTTTTGACAACAATAAAAGTGTTAAAAAAAGATAAATTGGGCTGGAAGCTAAGGAATCTATAATTGCAGTCAACAGTGTTAGACTTAGAGATTTTGTTTTTAATAATCTTGCAATATGAGCGATAAATTGCGCAGGAGTTTCTGGCTTTAAGTTATTTATTAAATGATGCACCTCTTTTTTAGGTGAAAGAAAACGGATCAGCAAAAAAGCCGACAGGCCAATTAAAGCAACTGTTATCATGGAAAGTCTCCAGCCTGATAGAGAAACTAAGAACACAGCAGTAGGTGGAATAGCCACTCTGCCGATATCACCAATAGAGGTGAATTCTCCCATATTTTTTCCTACATCTTCTTTTTTAGAAAGTTGAGCAACTAAAGAAAAACTAACTGTATGAAACATGCCAAATCCGAAAGCTGCTAAAAAGAAGGCAAAAATTATAAAAGGTAAACTAGGGGATAAAGAGGCAGTTAAAGCTCCAGCAGAATATAAAATTAGTAAAATAATCAGGAAGTGAAACCCGCCTAACCTGGAAGCAAGTAAACCTGCTGGTAGAGCCAAAGCTGCGGCAACTAAAGATTGGGTAGAGCCTAAGAAGCCAATACTAAAAAAATTAATATTTAAGTCTTTGGCGATAAAAGGTAGGAGAGTTGGAAAGGTAGTCCTAACACCATCATTTAGAAAATGAAGTATCATTAATCCCTTTAAGCTTTTGTTCATTTAAAAGAGTATATCAAAACCTGCTACAATACGTTCTGATGAATATCAGGAATTTTTCAATTATCGCCCATGTGGATCATGGCAAATCTACCTTAGCAGACAGGCTTTTGGAAATAACAGGTACTGTTACCGGAGATAAAATGCAGCCGCAGTTATTAGACTCGCTGGCTTTAGAGCGTGAACGTGGGATTACCATCAAACTTGCTCCTGTGCGTTTATCTTATACTTTGAACTTTGAACCTTACACTTTGAACTTAATCGATACTCCTGGCCATGTAGATTTTTCCTACGAGGTTTCCAGAGCTTTGGCAGCAGTGGAAGGAGCGATTCTTTTGGTTGATGCCACCCAGGGAATTCAAGCTCAAACTTTGGCTCACGGACTGGCAGCTTTAGAACAAAACCTAACTTTAATTCCGGTAATTAATAAAATTGATTTGCCTAATGCAGATGTTGCCGGAGCAAGAAAGCAGCTGGTGGATACATTTGGTTTTTCTGAAGATGAAATTTTACTGGTTTCAGGTAAAACAGGGGAAGGTGTGGATAAGCTTTTGGAAACAATTGTCAGTAAAGTCCCGGCCCCAAAACAGGATTTGGAAAAACCGCTTAGGGCTTTAATTTTTGATTCTTTTTTTGATTCTTTCAAAGGGGTGGTTGCTCAAGTGAGGATTGTGGAAGGGCAAACTCCTCCCAATCAAGCTCAGATTGTTTTTTTGGGTACCAAAGCTTCCGGCCATGTTTTGGAAACAGGCTTTTTTGCTCCACAACTTACTCCAAATGATGGATTAAAAAGTGGGGATATTGGCTATATTGCGACAGGTATTAAAGAGCCGGATTTAGTGCGGGTAGGTGACACTATTGCAGTTGATTTTGCCACTGCACCCTTGCCAGGCTATAAGCAAGTTTTGCCAATGGTGTTTGTGGGCCTTTTTCCAATTGATGCTGATGAGTACTTTGAACTGAAGGAAGCTTTGGCAAAATTTAGGTTAACAGATCCTGCTTTTTCCTATATTCCTGAACACTCCCAAGCTTTAGGGGCAGGTTTTAGGTGCGGATTTTTGGGGCTTTTGCATGCAGAAGTGGTGCAAGAAAGGTTATCAGGGGAATTTGGGGTGGATCTTTTAGCTACTGCCCCTTCTGTTGAATATTTATTAAATGATGAGCCAATTATTTCTCCCAGTGAACTTACCCAGGGCGAAAATATTAAAGGTTTGAAAGAGCCATGGGTGAAACTTAGGATTTTTGTACCGCAAACATACATTGGCCCGGTGATGGAATTGGTACAAGACAAAAGAGGAAAGTTTATGACGATGCAGCATTTTGGGGTGGCTGTTGAGATGGTTTATGAAATGCCGCTGTCTGAGATGGTCAGTAATTTTTATGACAGATTAAAGTCAGTTTCCTCCGGTTTTGCTTCTCTTGATTGGGAGCTGCTGGATTTTCGGGAAGTGGAGGCAGTAAGGGTGGATATTATGGTTTCAGGGGAAAAAGTGGATGCGCTGTCTACTATTGTGTTTAGGCCAAAAGCAGAAGGTTTTGGGAGAAGAATGGTGGAAAAATTAAAAGAAGTACTCCCTAAGCAAAATTTTGCTATTGCGGTGCAGGCTGCTATTGGGGGGACAATTATTGCCAGGGAAACAATCAGCCCTTTTAGGAAAGATGTTTTGATGCATGGTAGCAAGGTTGTAGGTGGAGGAGATTACAGCCGCAAGAGAAAGCTTTTGGAAAAACAGAAAAAAGGTAAGAAGAAGATGAAAATGATCGGTAAAGTAGAAATCCCCCAAGAAGCTTTCCTAAGTATTTTGAAATCATAATTTTTATTCACACTTTTGTAACCAAAAGTGCGGGAAAATTTCTTAACGCTCTCTGCATCAATGCAAAATTAGATTTTTGTATAATACTTTAATGAAAAAGTATGTTTTTAGACCTTATGATATAAATTTTCCAAAGCTTTTTGAGAAAGAGAGAGAAAGGATTAGGAAAGTTTTAGGCAAGAGTGATCTGATTGAACATATTGGCAGTACAGCAGTCCCTAGTTTGGGTGGCAAGGGTATAATTGATATTTGTATTGCAACAGATAAGAAAAACCTTAAAGTTATATCAAAGAAACTGCAGAAATTGGTTATGAATTTAGTCCTAAAGGTGGGTCTAAGGAACGGTTATTCCATAAAATTTTATTAAAAGATGAGGATAACAAACTTAGAACATATCATGTGCATTTGATTTTCAAAGGAAGCAGGGAGTGGGACAATGTAATTGTGTTTAGGAATTATTTACGAACTCACCCAAAAGAAGTGAAAAAATACGCAGAAATTAAAAAATTTGGTACCCAAAAAAACAATGAAAATAGGGAAGTATATATGCAGATTAAATGTCCTTTAATAGATGACATGGTTGAAAAAGCTTTAAAAAAAGACAAAAAAGAGGGGAGGTGAAAAAATGGCTAAAGACAAAGATATAAAACCACAAAGCCGTCCAGAGGCTCAGGTACAGGTTAACATACCGCAAGATATTAAAATTTTATATTCTGATTCCATGTTTATTCACCCGGGACCCTTTGGTATTGTTTTGGATTTCGCTCAAACAGTAGGTCCAAACAACCAACAGCAAACAGTTGTCAGCAGAATAGGGATGTCCAAAGAACATGCCAGGGCAATGGTGGCAGTGATGAAGCAAAAATTGGAGGAGGAAGATTTTACTATGGGTAGGGTGGTGGCAAAAGCCTAAGTGAGCTTTGTCATACATGTAACTATTTTAAATCTTGCTATGTTTACATAACGTGAATGTGGCAAGATTTTTGGTACAATGCAAATATGAAAATTGTTAAACCCAAAAAATTAAATATAGGGGATACCATTGGGATTGTGGCCTCTTCTTTGCCAGTGCTCCCTTCTTTTAAGGAAAATTATGAACGGGGAAAGAAAATACTTACTGATTTAGGATTTAAGATTAAGGAAGGAAAAACCATAGGCAAAACAAGATGGTGGGCAGCTGGGACTCCCAAAGAGGTAGCAGAAGATATAAATTCCATGTTTGCATTGTACCAAAAATCT
>JAMCTD010000060.1:5621-12098 GCA_023380995.1 Patescibacteria group bacterium | reverse complement strand
CTTCATTAACCTGTACCAACTGATAACCCGGCCCAGAGAGGATAGTGCGGTTTAACCGTTTGACATGAGTTTGTTAGCAGTGCTTATTTTTGTAACCTTAAATGAGGCTATTATTGAATTTTTGTTAGGCAGTATACAGATTTTAAAACCCTATATTCCCCTTTTGTCGCTTACCAGTGCTATTTTACTGACTTTTGCCTATCAGGTGAGTCTATTCCATATCCTTTTAGGTACTGAAGTAATAAGCCCTTTTTTTGACTTTTTATTGTCAGCTTTTATTATTGCCCGTTTGTCTAACTATCTTAACGACTCGGTCCAAAAATTTTTGGGAAGTAAATGAGCTTATATTGGTTTACCTGCCAGGCCGTAATATAGAAGATCGTTTGCAAACCCAATTGCCTGATATGGCCAACTTAAAATAACACTATAAAAGCCTGGAGATAAAAAGGAGAGGAACGGCCAGCGGTAATAGATGGCAAAAGCTATTGCAATCACAAACCCTATCATAAAATACAAAATAGCTAGTGTTGAAAGAAGTTTCTCCAGTTTCATAACTAAAAATATCTGATTTAGTCTTGTTTGTCTTTTGAGCAAACAACCGTTGCTGCAACCACTTTTTCTCCGGGCCTTACCCTCATTAAGATTACACCTTGTGTTTGTCTTTGCAAAGTAGGTACTTCATTAAGATTCATTTTAATCAACTGCCCTTTGGTGGAAGTTAAAACCAAAGTATCCATTTTGACATCTACTGCTTGAGCTGTGACAATTGGTCCGGTTTTTTGGGTAACTTGAGCAGCTTTTACTCCTTGTCCTCCCCTGCCTTGTTTGCTCCAAGCTGAGAAAGGAGTTTTTTTACCTAAACCATTTTCCATAATAACTAAAAGTTTATCATCATTATTTTGAACTATATTTAAAGATACTACCTCATCATCTTTACTAAGTTTAATTCCCCTTACTCCTGAAGTGTCTCTATGGGTAGGTTTGACCTGGCTTTCTGAGAAACGGATTGATTTGCCTTGTCTTGAAACGATGATTAAATCATCTTTGCCGGAAGTTGCAGCAACCCAACAGAGTTGATCAGTAGGATCCAACTTGATTGCTACCAGGCCATTTTTACGGATATTGGCATATTCTTCTAAAGCAGTTTTTTTAACAGTACCTTTTTGGGTGCACATAAAGAAGTATTTTGCGCTTTCCCCTTTTTGACGCCTGGTTAAAACCGCAGTCACTTTTTCTCCCTGCTCAACATTAATTAAGTTCACAATAGCCTGACCTTTTGAAGCGCGCTGGGTTTCCGGGATCTCCCAGACCTTAATTTGGAAAACCCTACCCTTGTCAGTAAAAAACAGGATGTTATCGTGAGTTTCTGTATAAAAAATGTGGGAAACAGCATCTGTTTCTTTGGTGGAAATACCCATTACTCCCTTACCACCTCTGGCTTGGGTTCTAAAAGACATGGGGGCCTGGCGTTTGATATAACCACCTTCCGTGATGGTGGCAATAGTCACCTCATTTGGCACTAAATCCTCTTCTGAAAACTCCCCTATTTTTTGTTTATAAACCCTGGTTCTTCTCTCATCAGCATATTTTTCCTTAATTCTTACCAGTTCGTCTTTAATAACTTTTAGGATTTTTTCGGGATGTGCTAAAAGATCCTCCAAATAAGCTATTGTTTCCCTGATCATTTTTAGTTCATCCTCAATCTTTTGCCTCTCAAGGGCTGCCAGTCTTCGAAGCTGCATATCCAAAATTGCAACAGCCTGAATTTCACTGAGCTTAAATTTGGTCATTAAATTTTGCTTGGCAGTATCTGAGTCTTTGGATTTTTTGATAGTTTCAATAACTTCATCAATATTATCAACCGCAATCTTTAACCCTTCCAAGATATGTTCACGGGCTTTGGCTTCTGCAAGCTCAAATTCTGAACGCTTCCTAATAACAACTTGTCTATGGTGAATGAATTCCTCCAAAATCCGCTTTAAGGTTAAAAGATGAGGTACTCCATCTGATAAAGCAACCAAGTTAACATTAAAAACAGACTGCATGGAAGTATGTTTATAAAGATTGTTTAAAATTGATTGCGGTTTGGCATCCCTTTTTAGGTCAAACACGATCCTGACCATTTGTTTGCGGTCTGATTCATCCCGCAAATCTGCAATGCCTTCCAATTTTTTGTCTTTGACTAAGTCTGCAATCCTGGCAATAAGGGTTGCTTTGTTAACTTGGTATGGAAGCTCTGAAACGATAATTTGCATTTTGCCGGTTGCTGTTTCATCAATTTCTGCTTTTGCCCGCATCACAATCCGTCCTTTTCCGGTGGCATAAGCTGCCAGGATTTCTGTTTGATCGTAAATTGAAGCGCCTGTAGGAAAATCAGGGCCTTTGACAAATTGGATAAGGTCTTCTATTGTGGCCTCAGATTGGAATCCTTCTTTGATGGGTTCATCAGTCTGTAGGGCGTTATTAGCTTGTTCATTATTTGAGGCATCTGTTTTGTCCACGGACTTCGCCGTCTTTTTAGCTGGGTTATCGATCATATATACTAACGCATCACAAACCTCTCCTAAGTTGTGAGGTGGGATTTGGGTAGCCATACCCACAGCAATACCGGAAGCGCCGTTTAAGAGTAAATTAGGTATTACAGAAGGCAGGAGGGTTGGTTCTTGGGTAGTGCCTGAATAATTATCTATAAATTCAACAGTATTTTTGTTTATATCGCGCAGCAGTTCTTCAGAAATTGCAGACAATCGGCTTTCGGTATACCTCATGGCAGCAGGAGAATCTCCGTCAATCGATCCAAAGTTTCCCTGTCCGTCTACCAGCATATACCTCATGGAAAAATTTTGAGCCATTCTTACCATAGCTTCATAAACCGGGGCATCGCCGTGCGGGTGGAAGTTTTTCAATACTTCTCCCACAACTGCAGCAGATTTTTGAAAACGAGAGGTGTGGTGTAAGCCTTGCTGGTGCATGGCATAGATAATCCTTCTTTGGACCGGTTTTAAGCCGTCTCTGACGTCTGGCAGGGCCCTGGAAACAATAACAGACATAGCATAATCCAAATAGGACTTCTGCATTTCTTCTACAATAGGAGTGAGTTGAATTTTACCAATGTCTGACATATTTTGAAGGTTCCTTAAAAATGAAAAACGAGCCTTAGCTCTGCTTTGATTATACCCTTTTTAGCTTTGTTTAAGCAAGGGGTAGGATGATTAAATTACCAATTAGGATGCTCTCTAAGAATTTGTATGTAAGCTGTAGGATTAGATTAAGGTAGTCTAGCCTTAGCGACAATATCACGGTATTTTGTAACAGCTTGTGTAAATGGCATATCGCCTGTTTGCGAAACAGCGAGAGGACAGGGTTCTGGTAAACCATCAGGCATTTCACACTCTTTAAAAGCAGAAGATGATCTAGCGAAAGCCTCACAAAGTCCTCCCTCAAAATATTCACAACCTTTTCTCATATTTATCTCCTCTTATAGGTTTGATTATATCACATACCCTTTTATTTTCTGCCATTTTTCAAAGGAACATTTTTTAGGCCAAGTTTTAAAGGATTTTCTGTACTTTTTAAATTCTTTTACTAAGACCCAATGTAGTTTTTCTGGGTCATTGATATGATCCGCAAACACTTTGCCATTTAAATGATCAATTTCATGTTGGAAAATCCTGGCTATATAACCTGTATGTTTTTCCTCAACCAGTTTAGCTTGACACCTTCGAGGTGTAAACGTAAATGCGCGGATTTTGATGGAAACTGGACGGGAAACTATACCACAAACTTTGCCTGTGGAAAAACAACCTTCATACCACTCCCCTTCCCTTTGTGATTTCCAGACAATTTCGGGATTAATATATACTCTCAAATCCCCAGCTGGATTTTTTCCATCAGCTTTTACATCCACCAAAATAATCCTTTTTAATATTCCAATTTGTGGTGCTGCCAAACCTACCCCTTTTTTCTTGCCCTTTTGTTCTCCTTGGATAATTTTCAGCATCAAATCGGCAATATTTTTAATTTCAGGGGAATTAAATTGGTTTTGTGGAATCTCTTGGGAAATTTTTGTCAGCAACGGGTCATTAGGTTTTAAAAAACTAGTTTTCATAACTTTGTTATTATATACTTCTTACGTATGGTCGATATTAGCGCAGAATTATCTCCTCACCCAGATTATTCAATTAGAGGAGATGTTGTACTGGGTGTTAGGGACCCTCGAACTATGAATGAAGCAGAATTTAGATCTTCCCCTAATTTACTTTATCATGGCGCAGCACAGGAATTTACTTATTCACCTACTGGTGATTTCGATCCAAATAATACTGGTGGAGATGGAACTCATGATTACGGAGGCGGTTTCTATTCAACTGACGATTTGAGTCAAGCCCGTAATTATTCTTTAGTAAGGTCTTTTGGTAAAAGATCTGTTGTTTATACATTATTGCCTTATCAAGCTAGAATGCTAGATGTTAGGGCACTTAACGACTTTTCCAGTAATGGAGCATTACCTAAAAATTTTGTAGAAGGCTGGTTGGTGTATTTAGAGAATTTCGTTAATGATGAAAATAATTTTTCAACCTACAGTCAATTTTTAAAAGAAACATTTCAGGAAGGTATAAAAGATTATTTTCTTGATAGGGTTAAAAAAGCATTAGAAGGAAATAAACCTATTAATATAAGAGGAGGAGATCATCCTAATAGTACAGGGATATTTCAAAAAACGAAGAACGGTTTGATTAGTCATATCTTCAGGGATTTTATGCTTTCTAAAGGATATGATGGGATGATTTACAGAGAGGGTGGTGAAGGAAAGGATGCAAAAGCTTTAACAGGGTATGTTTTTTATAACTCTAGGGTTATTGATACTTGGGAGGGTTGGCAGAAAAGGAAAGAGTAACTTAAGCTTCTTTTTTGGTTTTAAAAACATGAGAGGTTTTAAGTTTTTGTTCTTTTCCAAACCTGTCTAAAGCCAATTGGATTAGTCTGTCTATTAATTCTTTGTAAGATATGCCGCTAATCTCCCAAAGCTTTGGATACATGCTGATTTTGGTAAAGCCTGGGATAGTATTAATCTCATTTACATACAATTTGCTTTCTTTAGTCAAAAATATGTCCACTCTCCCCATCCCCTCGCAACACAATACTTTAAAAGCTTTTACAGCTAAATTTTGAACTTGTTTTATTATATCTTCAGGTAGTTTGGCAGGCATTTCTAAACTTGCCCCATCTTCATCAATATATTTGGCTTCATAAGAATAAAATTCATGTTTGGGAATAACTTCCCCTGGCAAAGAAGCAATTGGGTTTTCATTTCCCAATACAGCGCACTCAATTTCCCTCCCAGCAATATTTTAGCAATATTTTCTTCAATAATAATTTTGGAATCATAATTAAATGCATCTTTTACAGCAGTTTCAAATTGCCCCCTGTTATTAACTTTACTAATTCCTACAGAAGAGCCTAAATTGGCAGGTTTTATAAATAATGGTAAACCTAGTTTTTGTTGTACTTGTTCAAAATCAATACTTTCCCCTAGATGGAAAACCATAAATTTAGAAATAGGGATATTAGCTTGTTCCAGCAACCTTTTCATTACATCCTTATCCATTCCCACTGCTGAACCTAACACAGAAGCTCCAACAAAAGGAACATTGGCCAATTTTAGTAAACCTTGGATAGTTCCATCTTCCCCAAATGTTCCATGAAGTATAGGAAAAACTACATCAACAGGTTGAATATCTTGAGGTTCGGAAATATTAATTAAGTGAGCAGATTCTCCATTATTTGATAAAACTACTTCTTTGCTGGAATTACCAAGAGCCACAAGTTTTGTATCTTCCGGGTGAAGCAAGAAGTTGGATGAATCAAATAATAGCCACTTGCCTGTTTTATTAATCCCTACTAAAACCACCTCATATTTTTCTTTATCTATTGCTGAAAACACGTTTTTAGCAGATTGCAAAGAGATTTCATGTTCAGCAGATTTTCCTCCACAAATAATAGCTACTCTAATTTTTTTCATACAATTACCCTTCTTGTTGTTTCTGCTAAATTTACTAACAAATCATAGGGAATGGTATTACAAATCTTAGCACAATTTACAATTGAATTTTTATCTTTGGGACTATTGGAATATACTTTTACTTCCTGGCCTACTTTGGGGTTTTTGACATTGCTTAAATCAATAATATTAATATTCATGCTGACCCTGCCTAAGATAGGACATGGGAGACTATCTACCAAAAAGATTCCTTTATTAGACAGCCTCCTGTCTACCCCATCATAATAACCTACTGGCAAAACTCCAATTATTGTATCTTTTTTAACCATATATGTGCCATCGTAGCCTATTTTTTCTCCCTTTGCCACCTTTTTTATTTGTATAATTTTGGTAGTTAGAGTTAAAGCTGGTTTTAGGTTGGTGTCAAAAGTTGTTGAGGAGTAACCATATAAAGCCAATCCTGCTCTTGCTAAGTT
>JAMCTD010000060.1:0-5611 GCA_023380995.1 Patescibacteria group bacterium | reverse complement strand
AATAAAACAGGCAAGTGGCTATAACTGGTCTGGTGGCTGGATTGACGATGCTGCCTGTTGCAGCAATATGAAACCATTTGGGGTTTACCTTGTTTTCTTTACAAATCTCTTTTGCTTTTTTAAACTGTTTGATTTGGTTTTGAAAAAGAGGATCTTTATCACTTTCAGATGAGGCAAGGTGGGACATTAATCCTGCTATTTTAATATTGGAAAGGTCTTTAAGTTCATTTAAAAACTCTGGCAGTTCTTCAACAGTTACTCCTTCCCGATGCATTCCAGTGTCCACAAAAATGTGAATTTTACACTCTTTTTGAGATTCATTTAGGACTTTGGCAGTTTGGATGTCATAAACTGCAAATTGGTATGGTAGTTTTTTAACCTTAAAATTCTCCGGGTTTGTATAACCCATGACTAAAATTGGCAGCTTAATTTTTGCTTTTTGAAGTTCATAAGCCTCAAATAAACTATCCACACAAAAAAATGGGATTTCTGATTTTTCCAAAATATGCGCTACATTGGCAATCCCATGCCCATACCCATTACTTTTAAGCACAGGAGCAATCTGGACTTTTTTATTAAGGTTGGACAAGTAGTGGTAATTGTGCAGCAAATTATCACGAGATATCTCTATTTTATTTAAAGTCTGGTAATTTTTTCTTAAAAAATTTAAAAATTTAAACATCCTTAAAGACTTTCTGGACAGCCTCATTAAATTTTCTGCCTCTGTCAAATTCATTTTGGAACAAATTAAATGAAGTTGCTCCAGGAGAAAATAAAATTATATCCCCTGATTTTACTTCTTTCTTAGCATCTTCTAGCAATGTTTCCAAGTTATGGTATGTATGTGAAGAATCTGCCAATAATTTTTGCATCATCAGAGTTGCATCTCCTTCTAAGAAAAAAACCTTTTTAGTATTTGTAGATATAATTTTTGCCAGATGTTTATAATCCATGCCTTTGTCCATTCCACCTGCAATTAAAATTACTTTAAAACCTCCTAATGTTTGTAAAGCTGCTATAGTAGCAATAGGATTGGTAGCAGTAGAATCATTAAAAATACTAACGCCATTAAATGTTCCTAAAAGTTGCATTCTAAATTCTCCACCTTTAAATTTCTTAAATGCTGCAATAGCTGTTTTTTTATCAATACCTAATATATCGCAAACAGTTAAAGCAGCAGCGTAATTTTCTTTATTTACAGAACCCGCCAAAGGTAATTTAGTTTCTTCCAGTAGTTTGCTAATCTTACGATCACAACCGTAACAAAAATCAACCAAAGTGGATTTAATTCCTTGCAAAAACTTTTCTTCAAAAAATCCACCTGAACATGGAATAACTAAAAAATCCTCAGCAGTTTGGCCCAAGGCTACCATCCTTTTGGCCTGTATATATTCTTCCATGGAACTATGCCAATTTAGGTGGTCTGGGTAAATATTAGTAATAACAGCAATTTTGGGAGCAAAGTTTTTTCCTTTTAAAGCCTGAAGTTGAAAAGATGAGATTTCCACCACTATCCAAGGTTCTTCTGAAAGATACGGCAAAATGTCCAGAATACTTTTGCCGATATTTCCGGCAAATACAACTTTTCTTCCTGATTCTTTAATCACTTCATTGATCAGCGAAGCGGTGGTGGATTTTCCCTTTGTTCCTGTAACAGCAATCATCTTTTTCTGATCAACCAAATCTAAAAATATGGAGAAATCTGTTTCTACCCTTTTACCCTTTTCCAAAGCATATTTTAAATAAGGATTATTATCTTTTACTCCCGGGTTTCTGATAATTAAATCTGCCCAATCAATATCTTCGTTTTTATGCTCGCCCAGTATATAGGAAATATCCTTAAATTCTTTTAGTTGTTCCAAAGAAGATTTTAAATTTTCCTTGTTTTTAAGGTCTGTAACTTTCACACTTGCCCCCTCTTTTGCAAAAAAGCGTGCAGAACCCACTCCTCCCTGGTTTAAGCCTAATCCAAAAATAAGTACTTTTTGGCCTTTGAAAGAAATCATAATGGTGATATTATACTTTCCTGATGAATAACAATCCAATTGGTATTTTTGATTCAGGTATTGGAGGGCTTACTGTTGCAAAAGAAATTGTAAAACTATTGCCTCAAGAAAGCCTTATTTATATTGGTGATACTGCCAGGGTGCCTTATGGGCCAAGAAGCAAAGAAGTAATCACAAAATTTGCCAAGGAGATGGTTAATTTTTTACTCAAACGCAGGGTTAAATGTTTGGTGGTAGCTTGTAACACCATCTCTGCCACTTGCCTTGATGAGATAAGAAAAATGTCTCCGGTTCCTGTATTAGGTGTTGTTGAGCCTACAATAGAATGGACTATTAAGCATACAAAAAATAACAAAATTGGAGTAATTGGTACAGTGGGAACTATAAATAGCCAGGCGTATGAGAAAAAGATTCATAAAATAAGCCCAAAAATAAAAGTTACCAGTATTTCTTGTCCCCTTTTTGTTCCTATTGCTGAAGAAGGACTAGAGGCTCATCAGGCTACAAAATTAATAGCAGAAGATTATTTGAGAAATTTAAAAAATAAGGGGATAGATACTCTTATTTTAGGATGTACGCATTATCCCCTGCTTTGTAGGATTATCGGTGAAACAATGGGAAAAAAGATTGTTTTGGTAGATTCTGCAAACATACCAGCAGAAAAGTTAAAGAAATTATTGGAAGAAAAGAACCTACTTTCAAAGGATAAGCCAAAATATGAGTTTTATGTGACAGATGCGCCCCAAAGAGCTTTGGAAGTAGCAAGCAGATTTTTTGGTAAGGTTTTAGATGGTAATTTAAAGCAGGCTACTTTACCAGCTCTTTAGCCAATTTGTCTGTGTCTCCTGCGCTCATAAACAAGATAATATCCCCTGGTTTTATTTCAGGTTTAATCTTTTCTAATGCTTCTGCAACACTTCCTAAATATGAGATAGAGGGTTTATTGATAGCTTCCACAAGCTGTTTACTGGTAATTTGGCCAGTATCCACTTCCCTTGAAGGATAAATATCCAAAATAAATGTTTTATCTGCTGGTATGTTTTGAAAAACTTTAACAAAATCCTCAAAAAGGGCTTTGGTTCTGGAAAACATGTGAGGTTGGTAAACAAGCAGGATTCTTTGGGTTGGAAATTTTTGTCTGGCTGCCTCCATAGTAACCTTAATTTCTGTTGGGTGATGCCCAAAATCAGAATAAACTTTAGCTTCTTTATAATCTCCAATATATTCAAACCTTCTGCCTGCTCCTGTAAAACTTGATAAACTTTTTTGGATAATTTGTGGTTCAATTCCTAAAATAAGCCCAACCTGCATAGCTGCTTTGGCATTTAATTTATTAAATTCCCCTGGAATCATCAAGTTAACACCTAACTCGTTTTTAGAATAATCCAGGTATTGAATGCCTGATTCCTTCATGGCTACTTTAACCACTTCAGCCACTCCCAGGTCAGTTAGGTTGGCTACCACAGTGGTTTTGGTTTGAAGCATAAACTTTTTAAAGCTTGCTTTGACTGCTTCAAAGTCCTTAAAATATTCAGGGTGGTCCATCTCAATATTGGTTACCACGGTAATTTCTGGTTTTAAGTGTAAGAAGTTGTCGTTAAACTCATCAGCTTCTACCACAAAGTATTTCCCTTTTCCAATCCTGTAATTAGCTTGCCAAGTAGGCATAATTGCTCCCAGTTCCACTGTGGGATCAAGATTGGCATCTTCCAGAAGTCTACTGATCATAGCAGTGGTGGTGGTTTTACCATGAGTGCCACAAACAGCAATTACAAATTTATCCTTAGTTAAATATTCCCCTAAGAATTGCTGCCAGGTCATAATTTCAATTCCCTGTTTTCTGGCTTCCTGTAACTCAGGATTATTAGGATCCAGGGAAAAAATAGCAGGTGTAACTGCTAGAATATCAATATTTACGTTGACACCTTCGAGGTGTAAAGCTAAATGTTCTGGGGAATGACCTGCAAAAAGCTGGTTTGGTTTAAAAGTTGTAGTAAATTCATTACGGGGCTCTAGATCACAGCCAGTTACTTCAAAACCCTGAGCTTGGGCAATTGCTGCCGCTCCGGAAATTCCACTCCCCCCTGTTCCTAAAAAATGTACTTTTATCATAGATAAACTTAAAGTAGTTTTAGAAAATCTTCGATAGTTAAACCAGCGTCTTCTTCTATTATTGATTGTAATAAAGGTTTTTTAACAGTTTTTCCAGAATGAATAGGAACAACAACTCTTTTATCGGTAAGGGAATTAATTAATATAAGATGAGAACCTTTTTGTCTATCCTCACTAAATCCTGCTTTTTTAAGTGCCTTAATGATTTTTTTAGAGGTTAAAGCTGGAAGATTTTTCATTAAACAAATGGATAGGAAACTTCAACCTTGCTTTGGAAAATTTTCCTTTCCAGAGGGATTTCTTCATCATGCGCTTTTAAGCTTTCCAAGTATAGTTCAATAGCTTCTCTAATATTTTTTTCTGCTTCCTCTATGGTTTCGCCCTGAGTACGACACCCTGGTAAGGCTGGTGCATGCACAACATATCCTCCTTCGGGAGCCTCTTCATAAATAACAGAATATGACAGAACAGAAGATTTATTCATGGGTAAATTATATCATAATTCAAAACTTGAGATATTCGACTGATGCCCCACGCTCCTCCCCTTCCTAAAAAATGAACCTTTTTAGCCATATTAGGCTATATTATATGATTTTTAGAAGATAATTATGAGGAATAGACAAAAAACTGGTCAAAAGATTATTATTTAGAAAACCGAGGCTCTTTGCCCCATAGGAAGAAACCCATATTTTTTTCACATTCTAAATGTTGTTGCCATCTTTTTTCGTAGTTTACCTTGATATGATTAGTTTTATACCAATTATCAATTGTTTCAAAACACTTTGGTTCTTTAAAATCATGACCAAAAGTTATTGAGAAGAAGACAAAAAGAATGAAAAGTATAAAGGATGCAAATAGGAAAAATGTAGAAAGTATTATAAAAATAAGCCGCTTGTGATAGCTGATTTCTTTATTCACATTCCCATTATATATCTAAGGTAGCAAGCTTAGCATGCGTTTGGATGAAGCGTTTGCGTGGAGGGACCTCATCACCCATGAGCATTGTAAATACTTCATCTGCTGCTGCGGCATCATCGGCAGTTACCTGTTTTAGGACCCTATTCTCAGGATTCATGGTAGTTTCCCAAAGTTGGTCAGGGTTCATTTCTCCCAAACCTTTATTACAATCAATAATAGAAGAAGACGCTGGTTTAACTATCGAAGATTTTCTAAAACTACTTTCAGGGTTCATTTCTCCCAAACCTTTATACCTTTGGATAATAATATTATTTTTAGAAGTTACTTGAGTTGCACTGTCCAGAGTTGCTTCCCCATCAGTAATAACAGGTTTTATATCTACCTTCATACTTTTTAGGATGGTATCCCTTTCTGTATCAGAATAGGCGTACTGGATCTCTTTTCCTTTTTGGACTTTAAACAGCGGAGGTTGGGCAATATACATATAACCTTTGTTGATAAGTTCCGGTAAATATCTGAAAAAGAAGGTTAGAAGTAAAGTCCTGATATGCTCACCGTCTACATCAGCATCAGTC
>JAMCTD010000059.1 GCA_023380995.1 Patescibacteria group bacterium | reverse complement strand
ACTTTTCATAACAGGCAAAGATTCACCTGTTAAAATTGATTCATTTACCTGTAGAAAATGAGCTTCAAAAAGCTCTCCGTCAGCAGGAATCCGATCCCCTGATTCCAAAATTACAACATCCCCGGGTACAAGTTCAGAAGCAGGAATTTCAGTTTCCTTACCATCTCTTTCAATCCGCACATATTCCACTTCAAGCTTTTTTAAGGCCTCAAGCTCTTTGGAGGCCTTGTATTCCTGCCAAAAACCTAACGCAGTGTTTAAAACAAGGATTACCCCAATTAAAATTGCATCTACTTTATCACCAATAACTGAAGATAAGATAACCGCGCCTAAAAGTAAATATGATAAGGGATTTTGTTTACTACAAAAGAAAATCCTCAAAGTAGAAGTACTTTTCTTCCGGGGCAACTCGTTTAACCCGTATTTCTTTAACAATCCTTTAGCCTCAAATGTAGTTAATCCGTCTTTCATGAAAGTAGATTGAGATACTGACTTTTAACAAACCACCACGCAATACTTAAACTGACAATAAGGATAACAGTTTTAAAAATTAATTTTTGCAGTTTCCGGTCCATTATTTCACTTTAACAAAAAGCCACTTTAATTGTACATTTTACTTTTTTCATTGTATATTAACTATAGAGGAGGTGAGAAAATGCAAATTATTATTGCCTTAGTCTTAAACGCAATAGCGCTGCTTGTCACAGCTTATATTGTCCCGGGATTTCATGTAACAAATTTCACCACAGCTTTACTTGCTGCCATAGTTTTAGGAATAGTTAATACTTTTATTAAACCAATCCTGAATCTAATTACATTACCGTTGAATATTATAACTTTAGGACTTTTTTCTTTTGTAGTAAATGCAGTGGTCTTATTTATAGTATCATCAATAGTTAAAGGTTTAACTATTGATGGCTGGCTTCCAGCTATTTTAGGAGCGATAGTTTTATCTGTTGTTTCAACTATCTTAAACACAATAATAAAAGATTTTGGGAAATAGTATTAATAATTTTTCACTCTTTGTTTCCCGAATGGAAAGTCTTAAGACAAAAGTCGCAAGACTTTCACTCTTTGTTTCCCGAATGGAAAGTCTTATGCACATCCTTAAGGTGAGTGTTTGTTACGTGAGTATAAGCGTAGCTTGCCGCTTCGCGGTAAATTTGGGTAGTGGAGATATTAGAATGCCCAAGCATTTCCTGAACAGAACGGATATCAGCCCCATTAATCAATAAATCCGTAGCAAAAGAGTGCCTTAAAGTGTGAGGGGTAGCCTTCACAGACAAACCTAATTTTTTAACATACTTTTCTACAGTCCGCTCAATTGAACGTGTAGTAAGTCTCATTGACTCTCCATTATTTTCCGGGTCAACCTTACCCTGAAAACGGATAAAAAGGGGTTTAAAGGTATCCTGGCGCGCTTTTAAGTATTTATCCAAAAACTCACAAGCGCTGTCAGATAAAAAAACCACCCGCTCTTTTTCTCCCTTACCAACTATCCCAAATTCACGTCTATTCAGATGAATTGTATCACGGTCTAAAGCAGCAAGCTCTGATACACGAAGTCCCGTGGAAAAAAGTGTTTCCAAAATTGCCCTGTCTCTTAGCCCACTCTTATCAGTAATATCAGGGGATTCTAAAAGCTGCTTAAGCAGGGCCTCATCTAAAACTTTAAGCGGGCTGGGCTCAGATTCTCCCAGTTCAACTTTTTCAGGAGATAAAGTTTCAACATCTATCCTGGCCAAATATCTTAAAAATGCCCGCAGCGCTATCATAAAATAATTTTGTGTAACTCTTTTTAATGGTTTTTTTGTTTTCGGATCTGCCCACCTTGATAAGTACAGCCTGTACTTCCGGACTAAATTCAAATCTATCTTTTTTGGATCAATATCACCATTGTCTCCCATACCTGTTGAACGGATAAATTCTAAAAATCGTTTTAAATAATGGTCGTAATTTTCAATGGTAAGCTGAGAAGCATTGCGTTCAAGCTCAAGATATTCTAAAAAATCAGTAATATGGTGAGACAAAGTCATCAAAATAAGTTAAAACTCAAAAGTTAAAGGTCAAAAGTATGGTAGTTCTGCTTTGCAGAACTTTTAAATTTTGAATTTTGCATTTTGATTTTTGAATTTATAGCAGCGCTATTCCTAAAATTCCTAAAACTGTTAAAGCGCTCCCAACAATTGCCAAAGTAAAGGTTAGTTTTTCAGATCCGGCAGGAGGCAGTGTTTTAAATTCAGATGAAGGGGTAGAAATAATTACTCCCCCTCTGGCAGATCCTCCGCCCGTTCCTGGTTTGAATGTTCCTGTTGATGATCCTGATGTCCCCGTAGATGTTCCCGTAGCGGAGCTTCCTGAGGTTGCTGTTGAGGTAGATCCCGGAGAAGGGGATGCTGCAATAGACCCAGCACCACAAGGCCCGGTCCCAATAATATAATTACCATCAAATACAGCATTTAATGTATCAACAACAGTGCCTCTCTCTACAATATTAGAATCAGTAGTTTTATCCTTAGCTCCAGGATCAAAATCGAACTTAACCTGAGTTGCTCCGGGAGGAGCATTACTTGCTACTGTAAAATTTACAGTGGCAAGCACACCTTTACCGGCAAAGGGCGTACTCACAGAAGCCAAACCTGAAATAGTAACCTTTCCGGCAGTATTATCAATATTATTCCCCGGGAAATCCGGATAGATAGTACCGTTTGTAATACTTTGGCCGGCTAACACAGAAGGAACATATAACAATATTGCATCAGTGCCATCTGTTTGAGTTTGAGCTCCTGTTGCAGCATTTGTAGTATCCACCATAATATTCACAGGAAAAGTACAACCCTGGTTAAAAGTTCCATTTGCAGGATCTAAAGATAAAGTAGATGCCGAGGCCATTTGGGGCAAAGCCAAAATTCCAAGGCTAAAGGCCAAAAAAAAGATTATCAACCTGGTCATTGTACTATCAGCTCCAGATTATCAACATTTTCCAATATGTCTTTTGATGTGCTTGCCTCCACTAAGTTAGAATCCGTAGTTATACCCTTACCTTTATAATCTACTGTTAAAGAAGCTCTTCCGGCCGCCTTAGCTTTTACATTGATTATGGCAAATTGCCCTATACCATTAAAATTATTCCCTAAACTACTCACGCCGGAAACAACAATCAAACCGTTTTTATTTTCCACGGAAGACAGCGGATATTCATCAAAAATCTTTCCTTTAACCAAACTTGCTGATGTAGCCTCTAAAATCTTGGGGTCGAAACGGACTATTAAATCAGCTCCGTTAATTTTATACATACCTGTATCCACCATTACAGATATAGGAATTACCTCTCCCGGGGCTAAATTTACCCTGGAAGCTTTTAGGGAAACTCTCCCAGGTGTTTGTTTTTCTAAAACGGCAGTATTTTTTGCCAAAGATTTAACCGGAGCAGGGGAAGGGGTATTAAATGTCAGAACCTTTAAAGCATATACTATTTCTGCCAAAAGAATTATCCCCAAAAGCAGAAAAATAATTTTAGGGCCTGAAAATATCTTTTTAACCTTTTTTTGATCCCTATCTATTTGTACGCTTATATCATCCATAGTAAATTTATATTACACTAACCTTACCGGCAAACACAACTAAATTTCCCATTGCAAGTAGCGGTTTTAGAAGTGATACAATCATTACTGACAACATTTCCTAAATCACACTCGCAACTGCCTGCATTTGAGTTTAAAGATGAGCTTGGAGAAGCAATTTTTGATAAAGCAGCAAGACCAGCAACCGGTTCCGGGTCATCTCCATTTTTGGCGCTGTCTAGCATAGAAGATCTCATACAAGACCAATCAAGAGAGTTTACCTTACCGTCCTGGTTGAAATCTGCGCTTCTGCCTGTGGCATCTCCGGAAATGTTCCACTGGCGTACCAGTGCATCATGATCAAAGCTGTTAATCTTACCGTCTCCATTGCCAACCGGGAAAATATCCCCAACAGGCAAAACAAAATCAGGGATATTGGTTGTGGCGTTTTGTGCTGTAAATACAACATTCCTGCGTAGAGTTTTAGGAGCTTTTACTGACAGCACATACTGCTTACCTTCTTCCAGCTTCTGATTGAAGCCCTGAATTATTCCTTCCTGATCAATACTCACTTTTTGTTTTACTACCTTGCCTCCTTCAAAAGCACCCGCTATTTGCAAATCTACATTATTTGTCTGATAACTGGAGGGGGCTCTACACATAACTTTAGCTCCCAAAGCAACTTGGGAAAGAGCGCTACACTGACCTTGGCCGCTTTGACCATCCGGATTTATAACAGAAAGGTCTAATCCTTCTCCTGTGGGAGCATTTGGCCAAACTATTTGGATTCCGTCATCCCTCCATTGCTTCACCGGTAAATCCGAATCATTACTTTTTACAACTCCTTTATCAGATCCGAAATTACGCCCTACCAAGTTTACTATTGTGTTATTGCCTTCAAAGCTTAAAGCACAACTCGTAATCTTGGGATCCTCACCTAAAACCTTAATCCTAGCTTGACACTTTGGACAATCACTTAAGGTGGTAACTTTACCGCTGGAATCTTTAAACTGCACAAAAATAAATTTCTGGCCGGAAGTTTTGAAATCATAATCAACAACCATCCCATCAGCAGAATAATCCTTCCATGCAGCGGTAGCCAAATCAGCCGGATTTTCTGCAATTCTGTAAGACTTGGTCGTAACTTTCGCAGCATTAACAGTTAAAGATGCCGTTCCTGTACAGTTTTGACCTGTCTTACCCGTTACCATAACAGTAACCGTATACTTACCTGGCAAATCAGGAGTGTATGTAACATTAT
Organism: Patescibacteria group bacterium; assembly: GCA_023380995.1. The sequence continues at coordinate 2,190 of JAMCTD010000059.1, read as the reverse complement.
TGTTGTTATTGTTTAAAGTAACAATATGACTTTGCGGACCTTCAGGACCGGTAGCAATTAAAACTATATCATTGGCAAAATAATCTGTTTGGTTATTATGAAACCCTGCTGCAGAAACACTATCTCCTAAATCAATAGTCCCGCTAGTAGTCCAGGCTTGGTTATTAATCTTGAGCCTGGCCTCAGTAGAACTGATATCAGCTGAACAAGCAGTATCAGCCGCCTTCTTCGGAACACGGATCACAAAGGGAATGCAATTTATCGAAGTATTACCTGAAGAAATGCTGGCAGAAAGAGTATATTCACTGTCAGCAGTAGTACTGTTGTTGTCCGGAATGTTAACCAAATAGTTGCCACTGCCATCTGTTGCCGGTTCAAAAACTAAGTCTGAAGCACTGTTAGGGGTTTTAGTAAAGGAAGGCTGGATAGTAGAACTGGCAGGAGTACGGCTAATATCCAACAACCTTCTGCCTCCTCTATAATCAGAGGTTGTGAAAATTTTAATTCCTCCTTGGCCAACCTGACCACTATCTGATAAACCATTAGGTAAAAAGGAATTACAAGTTGCAGAAGCAGGTGTTGACGTACCACAAAGAGCATCTCTGGTAGCATTTGGAGCAACAAAAAGGGTGGGATCATTACAGACCTTATTTTTTATTTCATCACAAGTTGAAGTCTGGAAAGGTCCACCCATTTGAACTAATACTTGGCGGGCTGTTGCGCAAGCAGCTGAATCAGTGGGAGTAGTATTACCACCATCACATACCTTAACGCCATTGTAAACATTTAGTTCTGTTGAGCTATGGTCAAAAGGACCACCATAACCAGCACTTCTAAGCTCAGAATCAATGGTAGCCCAAGGAGTATCACCACATTTAGTAACAACTGAGGTACCACCACCAGGAGTTGTGCCTCCTGACGTACCACACAAAGCATCACGGATAGAACTTGGTGCAACAAAAAGGGTAGGATCATTACAGACTTTTGTGGTGATTTCTTGACAAGTTGAATTTTGGAAAGGTCCACCCATTTGCACTAATGCTTGGCGGGCTGTTTCACAGGCAGCTGAACCAGTAGGTGTTGTACCCCCACCTCCACTACAACTACTTTTGTTATTAAGGCATTCTGATTGATTAGCAGAACTTACCCCACCATTACACATATAATTTACTATCTGTTCGTTACTACAAGCGCTATGCCCTTGGCTTTTAATATAATCAATTGCCCCAGACATCTTCGAAGCTATACAACTGGCTACAGAACCAGTAACCGTTCCAGCAGAATTAGCTCCCAAACTGCTACAACTACCCGAGCTGCCTCCTGTACCACCAGATGTACCACACAAAGCATCACGGGTAGCATTTGGAGCAACAAATAAAGTGGGGTCATTACAGACTTTTGTGGTGATTTCTTGACAAGTTGAATTTTGGAAAGGTCCACCCATTTGCACTAATGCTTGGCGGGCTGTTTCACAGGCAGCTGAACCAGTAGGTGTTGTACCCCCTGACGTACCACAAAGAGCATCTCTGGTAGCATTTGGAGCAACAAAAAGGGTGGGATCATTACAGACCTTATTTTTTATCTCATCACAGGTGGAATTTTGGAAAGGTCCACCCATTTGCACTAATGCTTGGCGGGCTGTTGCGCAAGCGCCAGCATTAACAGTACCGCTACCAGGAGTTGTTCCGGTACCACCAGAAGAATTATGCGTACAATTTTGACACTGAGTGGTACATTCACCGGATGCCCCGGAAGGACTATTATACTGCCAAACCCCATTTCTACAAATCTCGGCTATACCAACACATGCATCAGCTGCGCAGGTGCTGGCTGTTGAGGGACTGCAGTCATACCAGGCAGTACCCTCTGAGCCTGGATCACAAGCTGTTCCAATATCACTGGCATATACTGTCTTCACCAATCTTTGCTCCAAAAGTCCTAAAAAGGAATTTCTAAGTTCCACAAGCCTGGAAGCAGATGGACCAAGAGGAGAAGTAAGCTCAAACGAGATTTGGGGCTTTAAAGAAACCCAATTACCATTTCTTTGTTCAACATTTGCTCCTGAAAATACAATAGGGTCTACATTGGCCCTGGATTTAATATTTTGTTGTCTTTGTAGGAGGGTAATACCTAAAGGTAAAGCCAGGATTAGTATCCCAAGTATTAGGACACTAACTAAATTCTTTTTCA
>JAMCTD010000058.1 GCA_023380995.1 Patescibacteria group bacterium | reverse complement strand
CTCACTATCTTGCCCGCTTGAGCTTTGTTTATTTACTTCAACTTTAACATCCGGCTCCAAGCCTTGGGTCTCGTTAACCCATCTGCCGTTTGGAGTTAACCATTTTGCCACAGTGATATGAATACCGGTCCCTTTTTCTAATTCCTGAGCCTCCTGGATCGTCCCTTTGCCAAATGATTTTTCTCCCAAAAGCTGTGCCCGTTTCCTGTCCTGCAGCGCGCCTGCCACAATCTCAGAAGCAGAAGCTGAACCTGGGTTAATTAAAACTATAACCGGAATTTTAGTCAGCTTTCCTGTCCTGTTTACCTTAAAAGAAACTCTTTCCCCTGCACCATTTTCCTGTAAAACCACATCCCCGCCTTCCAAAAATTCAGATGCAATAAACACGGCCCCGTCTAAAAATCCACCTGGATTATTCCGTAAGTCTAATACGACTGCCTGAGAACCGGCTGAGAGTAAGTTATTGACTTCCTGATTCCATTCTTCCTGAGTTCTCTCCCCAAACCGAGATAACTTGATTACCGCTACTTTTTTACCTGATTTGGTATCTTTGTATGAAGCTTCCACACTCTTAACAATGATTGTATCCCGGGTTAAGCTAATAACCCTTGCGTCTGAATCGCCTTCCCGGAATATACTCAGTGCTATTTGAGTTCCCTTAGGACCCCTGATTAAACCTACTGCTTCAGGAAGAGCCATATTAGTAGTGACCTTATTGTCAATTTTTACTATCAAATCCTGAGGTTTGATCCCGGCCTTTTCAGCAGGGGTGCCTGAAAGGGGCGCTATCACAACCAGTCTTTTATCTTTGTTAAATCCAAGCTGAATACCCACACCTTCAAAGCTGCCGTTTAATTCTTCTTTAGTATATTTTTGTTGATCAGGAGGCAGGAAAACTGTATAAGGATCTCCCAATGCAGCAACCATTCCGGAAATAGCGCCATAAAACAACTTGTTAGGATCAATCGCTTTTTTATCAAGATATTCTCTGGAAATTAAATCCCAAGTATTCCAGAACAACTTAAAGTCAACATTAATCTTTTTAGGAGGTTCTTTGTTTATTACAGAAACTGTTGGCCGGTAGTTTGATAATTTTACTTGCACATCACGGTGGCCTAATTGCCAACCTAGCAAAAAAACCAAAACCATTATCAAAACTATCCTGGCATTAATATTTTTAAGGAAAGCTTTCATAGTTAAGAGCTTCATGGAGCCTAAAAACCCCTGAAACTACCGCAATCTCCTAGATTACATCATTACTTCAAGATTAGCAACCGGTACCTGGATTTTTCTTCTTGCAGTTTCAATTGTTGCCAGATAATCCGAAGCGCCGGACGGAAGCACTGTCAAAGAATCATTAACTGCAAGTAATTTGCCTTGTTCTGCAGGATAAGAATTTCCGATTATTCTTACCTTTAAGCCAACTTTAAGCTCCATCAGTTCTTGTGTAAATTTTACGCTTTGATTTAAATCGTTAATTTGAAGTGGCGGCAGTTGGGTGCTTTTTATTTTAACTAAACTGGAAGAATAAGCTGAGGGTAAACTAATTAAGGCTTTATTTCCATCAATAAAAACAAACCTTCCCTGATATTCCTGCAAAAGACTGAAAATGTCATCACCAATAGGGATCGAACCAAAACCTTCACAAACAACAAGCGAAACACCAATATCAGTATCCAGTTTTTTCGGAAAGACAATGCGTCCTCCGGCCATCGCATTGTAATCCTCTGCGTTGATTCCTCCTGTAATAATGCCGTTTACCCCTAGGGAAATTGCAGCGGATATTGTATCTTTGTAAAATAAACCACCTCCTACTAAAATATGCTCCGTATCGCTTTGTTGAAGCACGCTTTTGCTTACCAAATCATCTTTCCTGCTTAAAACGTGAACTATGCCGTCACGGCACCCGCCGGAACCAAACACACCGTGTATCCTACTGACTTGTGTGCGGATGATCACTTGCCCTTTCTCGTTATTTACCGCTTCCACAATTCCATACACCCCTGCCGGTAATTGTACTTTTTTTGGAAGAAAAATAATTTTTAACTCTCCGGTTTTAGGGTTTAAAAAATCTAATATCCCATCTGTTGGAGCAATAACCATTTTTTTACTGTTTAAAAAACCTCCTTTTTTATAAGCAAGCAACTCTCCCTTGTAAATTCTCTGGCCAATTTTTCTTGTCAGATATTTTTCTGTGTCTTCTGGGGCAACCTTAAGCTGGGTGGATAAATTTATAGCTCTAAATCCTGCTGTCACAGTAGCCGTGCCCATAATTTCTTCCGGTGTAACTTGCTGGCCAACAGCCACACTAAGTTCTCCTTTACCATCCAACGCCCTCACAACCCGGGTCACCACATCTCTTTCCACCCTAAGCCGCAGCGGAGCAGAATGCTTCATCTGTCCCTCCCATCAATTACTAACCCTAATATTCCTCCGTAAACTTCAATTGCGCTCTCAGGCTTACCCAAAATCTTACCGCTGCGGAACTTGTATGCTATTTCACACCTATTTTTTGGACAAGGAATTATCATAAGGCTGCCAAATTTAACCTCATAATTTTTATTTAAAACTTTTAAATCCACAATTCCCCCGTTATTATCAAACTGCGGAAGTAAAATTGATCCTACTATCTCATCCGTATCACCTGTTAAAACAATAGTCCAAAGATCCTGAAACCAATCCCCTTTTTCTCTGTTTAACAAAAGCGCATCGATAAAAACCCAGGCTAAAGTTATCAGATTAGGAACAAAGTTTAAAAATCTTGAGGGTATCAAAATCTTTCTTGTCAGATATTTTTCTGT
>JAMCTD010000057.1 GCA_023380995.1 Patescibacteria group bacterium | reverse complement strand
TGTTGCATCAAACGGTGACGGGATAAATGATTTGCCTGCAATTAAAGCGGCCAATGTTGGAATAGCTGTCAAGAATGCCGTAGCAGCACTTAAAGCCACAGCAGATATTGTCTTGTTGTCAGAAGGTATAAGTGTTATTAAAGATGCCATTATTGAAAGCAGAAAAATATTTGAACGGCTTTATACATATTCACTCTATCGTATTTCAGAAAGCTTTCGTTTAATTATTACCATTGCCATATTGGGCATTTTTTATGGGGTCTATCCAATGACCGCCTTACAGATTATTCTCATTGCCCTGCTTAATGATATTCCTATTATTTCATTAGCATTTGATAAGGTAAAAATTACGAATCGTCCGGCTAAAATAGATGCAAATAAACGGTTTTTCCTCAGTACGCTCTTTGGAGTAGTGGGAGTAGTAAATAGCCTGCTGTTATTTTTTCTTATGAAAAATATCTGGCATTTAGACTGGAGTACTGTACAGACAATGTTTTTTCTCAAGCTTACGGTTTCGGGACATCTCCTTATTTATGTGGCTCATACAAAAGAAAGATGGTGGAAGTTTTTACCAAGTAAACAAGTTGTTGGGGCGACAACAATAACACAACTTATCGCCACAGCGCTTGCTTTTACAGGCTTTCTTATGTCCGGCAGATTAACGCTATGGGAAATAGGATTTGTTTGGTTTTGGGCATTCTTATGGATGCAGATTAGCGAAGTAATGAAAATATTTAAAAATGGTTAATCTCTTCAAAATTGAGATTATTCCAAATGGGATTTAAAGAAATCAACAGTTGTATTGACAACCGAATCAAGGCTTGGGTCCATCACAGCACCTTGTGGACTTGGGATGAGCCCATGTTCGGCATTTTTGACAATCAGAAACTGTGCATTATTATTATACGATTTAAGTTTTTCATAAAAAGGAGCTGCTAGTTGTGCCGGGGTAAGCGTATCTTTATCTCCCTGGACAATTAAGAAAGGCGGTTCGTTCTCCGTTACATAATTGACCGGTCTGGCCTCATGCATGATATTTGAATCAAAATTGTAAATCATTTTAAACATCGTAGCGACGGGGTAATCCTTATTATCAAAGGGGTTATGCCATTCTTGGCCCATGTTCTGCATAATTGTTGTGGCAATTACTCCCTCTGGCAGATCACCAATGTAGTAGCCCACCGCAGCGTTTGGTTTAGTAGGAATCTTCAGGTACTGATCATAGCTTAAATCGGCTCCGGCAATTTTTTCGTCTGGTGCATTCTCACACCTTTCCCTACACTGATTCCGTAAACACCGACTTTATTTTGGTCACCGCCGATGCCATATGAGTAATACCGCAGGAATCTGTCGGCACACATAAGATCCTGGATCATGGCAGGGTATTTATATTGGGGTGCTAGCCGATAATTGGGTGCAGCCACAATAAAGTCGTTTTCCACCAAGCCGGCTATTACTTTAGCCGCATCAGTGTCGATTTTGCTTTTATCGCCGGCAATCATTCCGCCGCCAAAAATATACATCACCATCGGCCTGCCGCTGCCCGGCTTCAGCGGTCCGTTGGCATAGAGGTCAAGTAGCATCTTTTTGTCTCCGGCATTGCAGTAGTTGACATCAGAAACTTTATACATAGCTTTAGTTTCGGCAGGAGCAGAAGGGTTATCTCTATTACGAATCTCAAATTCCGCTTTTTGCCAGTTGACAGACAGACTATTTTTGTAGATGGTAGTGAGAAGGGTTGGTTTACTGTTAGAGTTGGTGTTTGTTTGAGAGGTAAGCTGGGCTTTAAAAATCATTCTTTTATCTGCCGGCGCGAAGGCATCCTGCAAGACAAAAAGTGCTATCAAGAGGATTACTACTCCGGGGATAAGCAATAGTTTGGCAAAACCTTTTTGTGAAATGGGCACTTGTGGTGAGCGTAGTCGAACCATTAATTAAACTATCTCACAAATCTTTTAGGATATCAATTAAAAAAATTCCGAAAGAAGCGATAATAAAGGAAATAGCAAATATAGTCGAAAAGATAAAAACAACCAACAAAATAGAGCTAATTCACGATATAATAGACAAGGTTATTATCAAAGAAAGGAGAGAAGTTAAGGTATGGGGAACATTTTCACTACCAGCCCTAAACATGGCATATGAACCTATCAGTAGGACTTGTAGGTCTTCCAAACGTTGGCAAGTCAACTCTTTTTAATGCTTTACTAAAAAAGCAGCAGGCTTTGGCTGCAAATTATCCATTTGCTACTATTGAACCAAATGTGGGTGTTGTTCCTGTGCCGGATGAGAGACTAAAGGTTCTTCAGTCAATTATTCGTGCGTCAACCCCTGGGGTTGAGCCTCCGATAGTCCCAGCGACAGTAACTTTTGTAGATATTGCTGGTTTGGTAAAAGGCGCAAGTGAGGGAGCGGGACTTGGAAATAAATTTTTATCACATATTCGAGAAGTTAGCATTATTGCCCATGTAGTTAGGGCTTTTGCAGATGAAAATGTTATCAGGGAAGGTTCAATAGATCCTAAATCGGATTACGATACGATTGAAACAGAATTAATACTGGCGGATTTAGAGTCAATCTCAAAGTGCAAATCTCAAAAGGCAAATCCACAACTCAAATCTCAAAATGAATTAATTGAAAAATTAGAAAAAGCTCTTAATCAAGGACAACCTGTTAGAAATTTAAAATTTACTGAAGAAGAGCAAAAAGTCGTAGACCAGATGTTTTTACTTTCGGCGAAACCTGAGATTATTGTTTTAAATGTTACAGAAAACGATTACTCGGAAAACAAATTTCAAGAGATCTATTCAAGATATACCAATATATCTGCAGTTGATAATATGATTGTCGTTTGTGCAAAAATTGAGGCAGAGCTTGCGGAGCTTTCCCAAGAAGAACAAAAACAATACTTGGCTGATTTAGGGCTTAAAGAATCAGGTCTTGAGAGATTAATTAGAAAAGCATACGAAACTTTAGGTTTAATTTCTTTTTTAACAGCAGGGGAGAAGGAAGTAAGGGCCTGGACTATAAAAAAAGGTTCAACAGCACCAAATGCAGCCGGAGTGATACATACGGATTTTATTAAAAATTTTATAAAGGCGGAAGTTGTTTCATTTGAAGATTTTACTAAGTTTGAGGGGTGGAAATCTGCTAGGGAAAAAGGCAAAGCAAGAATGGAAGGAAAAGATTATATTATGAAAGATGAGGATGTAGTTGAATTTAAAATAGGGAAGTAAATCAATTGTTCAATTGCTATTATCAGCGGCTGGTAAGATTGGGAATAACAATTGCAGGAGACTCTTTTTGTACTGGAGAATATGGATGTTTTGGGATATCAAGATGAGGGCAAGCAGCTATAGCTTCGCTAAAAAAACCAGCTAAAGGTGCAAAATCAATTGTTCCCGAACCAAAGCCTGTGTAACTTTCTCTTTGAACTCCTCTTTCTGTAACTCCTCTTAGTCCAAATAAACCATCTGACTCTCTTATAAAAAGCGTTTTTTGCCTTACATATCCTAAAAAAGTTAAATAGAGATTTTTGTCTTGGCTGCTTAGTTTAAGGACAACTTCTTTAAATACTGTATCTTCGGGAATGTCTGAATAAAGTATGGATTGGAAATCCTTAGCATACATGCCAAACATCCTATCGATTAAACCCTCTACTGCGAGTTTTGCAGTTTGTTGGGTTTCGGGAGTATGATTTTGTTTATTGGGGTCCAAAAGGTAAACCCTGAATTTATTTGGGTCCTTCCATCCTCCTTCCAGGGTAAATCCTCGAAATGAAGAATCGGAAGAGTGGTCTAATCTTTCATAAGCAAATGCCTGGGGGATTCTTTGGTTTTGCTGGCTAAATTTAACATCCACTGTGTAATCTGCGTTTAATCCATCTAATCTGTGATGTTCACGAAAATGTTTTTCTTCAACTGCAGCGGTTTTTCCAAAAGGAGTTGCAAGATCATTAAATAAAGTGTAAACATTTCTTGGTCCGTAATAATCTACAAAAGTTGGGACATGATGTGAAATCCTATCCACCTCGATT
>JAMCTD010000056.1 GCA_023380995.1 Patescibacteria group bacterium | reverse complement strand
TCCTGTTGAGTCAAAAACCTAAAGACTTGTTTCTAAATGGGCCGATCACTACTCTTCCCAAAAGCTTGCGCTTGGATCTTGACCAACCTGATCAAGATGTCTTATCTTTTTCATCTTCAATAATTGTGTCCGGCACAACAGGACCATCAAAGGATGTCTTAATTTCAACCGACACCAATGATTTTGTAATCCAATCAAAAACTGATGGCTCCTTCTCTACAGTTTTGAATTTAGATGAGGGCATCAATAGAATTGCTGTGGCTGTTTTTGACTCAACAGGAGATTCAAGGGCTGCAGAGCGGACTGTTTACTTTTCGAAGGAGAAGATATGATTAGAATTAAGCAATTAGAATCAAGAATAGACGTGGACTATTTTCTTAGTTCGAAAATTAAGCTTTTAATACCTTTATTCTTTATTCTTATCGCTTTATTCTTGCCCTTAAGAGTCTTCGCTGCAGATTCTACTCCCTCTGCTGATATCAAAGCAAAACTTGAAGATTTAAAAAAAGAAATTGCTTCGAAAGCCGCCCAACTTAAACAAGTCGTTGACCGCAAACTAAAGGATAAAGCATACATAGGAAAAATTAAACAAAAATCCGACAATTCGATAACTCTCTCGACAGCATCTAATCCAAAACTAATCAGTATAAACCAAGACACCGTGTTCGAAAGTAAAGTTAAAGGGAAAACCCGTTCGACAAGCTCAGGGCAGGCAAAATATTCACAGAAAAATTTAGCAGAGGATGATTATATTGCTGCTTTGGGCGATACAGATGAGGTAGGAGTATTAACCGCCAGGAAGATTATTTTATTACCAGAACCTCCGAAGCAGCAAAAAACTTTTCTTTGGGGACAGATAATCTCTATCTCGGATCAGTTGGTAACCTTAAAAAATAGCGATTCCAAGGTCGTTGCCGTATCCATACCTTCTATGTCCGGAATCAAACTAAACACCTTTGTTATATTAACCGGCAACCAGGATAAAAATGATATTTTTAAGGCTGGCTTTATTTATGCAATACCCCAAGGTGGAGTGATTAAACCTAAAAAGATAGCAACACCCTCTGCTCGAATTGCCAGCCCGTCTGCCAAACCTGCCTTAAAAAAGGCTAACTAAAATCCTGTTTACCGGTTTTAAGGAAACTTTCCGCTTCGGATTTATCTTTCACCACATCAACAGCCCGCCAGAATCCTTCATCCTTAAAGCCTAAAAACTTTTCCTTTGGAATTTTCGGAAAAGTTTCTTTTTCATGGTCGCCGACTTCCGGCAACATTGGTTCCACTCCTTTATTAAATAAATATATGCCACCGTTAATCCAATACGGTAATTTTGGCTTCTCTTCAAACCCGATTATACGGTTTTGCTCATCGATTTTGACTACTCCCCATCTGGAAAGATAAGGAACCAAAAGAAGGGTCACCAGAGCTTTTTGGTCAAGATGGGCAGTAATCATATCTGTCAAATTAAGCTTAGTAATAATATCCCCATTGCAAACCACCACATCTGATTCCCCGGCAACTAAAGGACTGCTAAAAGCTTTTTTTATTCCTCCACCCCGACCCAGCGGAGTTTCTTCAATGGAATAATCTACTTCAATGCCAAATTTTGAGCCGTCGCCAAAATACTTCTTCACTACCTCATATTTGTAACTTACTGTCAGAACAAACTTTTTAATACCGTAAGATTTTAGCCACTCTATTTGCCAAGCCAGAATCGGTTTACCATCCAGTTCTACCATGACCTTAGGCCGGTCATTGGTATAGGGACGGAGTCTTTCCCCTTTTCCTCCTGCTAAAATTATTGCCGTCTTAACCATGGAATATATATTATCACACTTTTACAATATCATGTTTAGCCGTGTTTGACGCTCTAATCACCGTAACGGTCCGTTACGGTGCGGTAACGGTGAAATTGCACACTTCTTGTATCCGATAGTAAAATTTGACAACTGAAGCTTTTGTGATATACTAATAAATACAATTTAATATTAAAAGCGTTTTACTGGAGTCACGATCCAGGAGCTGAATACAAAAATGTATTCCAGAAGTTGAGGCTGTAAAATATCAACAGACGATGTCGGAAAACCGGAGTCGCCACTAAGAGCTGTAGTTTGGAAACAGATTACAGAAAACAGGATGGGACCGCGGGAGGTCCTTTTTTAATGGATTAAACCCTCTCGTTCCTTGTTCATTAGCCTTTATGGGTTAGTGTGCAAAGAACGGGAGGTTTTTTAATGGAAAGAATGAATGAACAAGAAACAAAACTAAGAATAGCAGTACAGAAAAGCGGTCGTCTTTCAAATGGATCACAAGACCTATTGAGAGCTTGTGGCCTTAACTTTGAATTTCAGGGCAAACAACTAATGGCTTCAGTATCTAATTTCCCTTTGGATATTTTACTGCTTAAAAATGGTGATGTATTAACTTGCGTAGAAGAAGGCGCTGCTGATTTAGGAATAATTGGAGAAGATCTAGTTGAAGAGTATCAACCTAATGTTAATATTCTTGCCCGTTTAGGATTTGGTAGATGTAGGTTTACGGTAGGTGTTCCTCAAAATACAACCATCACAGATCTTTCTCAATTATCAGGAGCTGTTATAGCTACTTCTTTTCCGCGCATTACATGCAACAGATTAGCAGAACTGGGAGTTAATGTACAAACAAAGAAGCAGAATGGATCTGTTGAAATTGCTCCTTATATTTATCCAAACGTAGCTGCCATAGCTGATATTACGGAGTCAGGTGACACTATGAGAGACAATGGCATAAGGGAGCTACAAGATCTACAAAAGTTTGAATCTATACTGATTGCAAACCCTGCTTCCTATAGTCAAAAAGGGTCAAGAAGAATTATGGATCGATTGAATTTTAGAATCAGAAGAGTTCAGGCTGGAATTAACTTAAGCGATATTAAACCAATCTTACCTGAAGTCAAGCTTGATTTTTCCAAACTCAAAGATCCTGTAAATGATGTGTTTGTAGTTCCAGCTAACATTAAAGATACTGAAACCGAGAAAGATTTTATGCAGGGCTTTATGGATACTGAAGCCTATTATCTCTCACGTTTACTAGGAGAAGTTGTATTCTGGTCCAGAACAAGAGGAGAACTTTGGCTTAAAGGTGAAAAATCAGGTAACAGATTATTCATTCAAAGATGGGAAACAGATTGCGATAATGATGCTCTAAGAGTCTTCATTAAGACTCCATTTGAACCTATTTGTCACAGAGGTACTGTATCTTGTTTTGACCAGATTTAAGGATATCGATATGGAAATGAGAAACTATTTAATTGCCGGTGGAAATTCTACTCTTCTTGTGTGGGGTTGTCCCTCTAATCAAAAAAATAAAATTATTAGTAAATATTTGGGGGGATTTGAGCAGGTAGGATTTGTTGAAGAGACTAGAGCGAATTTGCCAAAACTAATAATGATGGGCGATGAATTATGCATTAACTCAACTCTTTCTTTAGCTTCGCAGTTATCGAATTCTGGCTTATTACTAACAAGTGGGTTAACTAAACCTGTCAGATACAAAAACATAAACGACAATACTTCCATAGAGTTAGATCTTCCATTTAAGAAGATAGAAAATATAGTTTTACTTGCCGGTATCGGATTTATTTGTAGTAACAGCGAGCCTAAAGTCTCTAAAAGATATCTCTCAAGATTTGCTGAAAAATATAATTTGCCGGCATTTGGGGTAGTTTTCTATAAGGAAAATAAAATTACCCCTTATGTGTTTGTAAAGAAAACTGATTCTTTATTCAAAGAAACAGCTTGTGGTTCAGGAAGTATTGCATGCGCCTTAATAACTGGTTCAGAAAATATTATTCAACCAACAGGAGAAACAATCTCTGTCAAAATTAAAGGAACTAAGTTTACTGTTGGTGCCAAAGTTGTTAAGATAGGAGAAAGTTATGAATAAAATTAAGGCGCAAACATTAAAAGGATTTAGAGACTTTTTGCCTCTACAGATGAGGAAAAGGCAATACGTGGTAAATAAGCTCAAAGGGGTTTTTGAATCTTTTGGTTTTGAGCCTCTAGAAACTCCTGCTTTAGAGTATGAAGAAGTTTTACTGGGTAAATATGGGGATGAAGGCGATAAGCTGATGTATCGTTTTACGGATAACGGTGGCCGTAAAGTAGCCTTAAGATATGATCAAACCGTTCCCCTGGCCCGGGTTGTAGCAGAATACGGCAATAAACTACCCATGCCGTTCAAACGTTATCAAATCCAACCTGTCTGGCGGGCCGAAAATCCCCAAAAAGGAAGGTTTAGAGAATTCTTGCAGTGTGATATTGATACAGTTGGTTCTAGCTCTCCCCTGTCTGATACTGAAGTGCTTGCAGTTGTGGCTCAGTCTTTAAAGGAGTTAGGTTTTGAGAGATTCAAAATACTGATAAATGACAGAAATATCTTCTCGTTGATGGTTAAAAAAGGTATTGCCTCAGAAAAAGATATCAGTTCTATCATCCGGACTATTGATAAACTCAAAAAAATTGGTCGCGAGGGGGTTTTAACTGAATTAATAGAAAAAGGTTTTGGATCTGAAAGGGCTACCTATTTCATCCAAGAGATAGAAAACTTTCAACCAACTGAAAGAATCTCGCAAATACTCACATATTTGCAAAAATTCGGTATCACACCCCGGGGGTGTGAGTTTTTACCAACTCTAGCCCGGGGTTTAGATTATTACACAGGCATGATCTTTGAAATCGAAGTTGAAGGGTATACTGCCGGCTCGGTTGCCGGAGGCGGCAGATATGATAAATTAATCGGAATTGCCTCAGAAAAAGATATCCCTGCAGTAGGTGTTGCTTTTGGTTTTGACAGAATCATTGAGGCTATGGACCTATTAGATCTTTTCCCGGCTGATTTGACTACCTCGAAAGTTTTGGTGACAGTATTTTCAAAAGAATTAGAACAAAAATCCATAGATACAGCCATCCAACTCCGCAACAAAAATATCAATACCGAACTCTGGCTTGATCCAGATTCTAAACTAGAAAAACAGTTAAAATATGCTGATCAAAAAGGAATTCAGTACGTTATTATTATCGGTCCCGATGAAGCTAAAGAGAATAGGCTAACATTAAAAAATCTCAAAAGCCAAACCCAAGAAAAACTGATTACACTTGACGCAACCATCCAAAAACTGACATCATAATAGTGTGTCTTCTCAAATACTGAAAAAACCAATTCCGTATCTTGTCCTGCTTTTTGCCCATCTTATTTGGGGTGCAAACTTTGTGGTGGCAAAAGTTACTCTGCAGGAATTCCCACCCATGAGCTTAGCATTCCTCCGGTTTGCTTTTGCCTCACTTCTGCTGGCTCCATTTTTCCTGGCAGAGACAAAAAAAGTCAAAATAGACAAAAAAGACCTGCCG
>JAMCTD010000055.1 GCA_023380995.1 Patescibacteria group bacterium | reverse complement strand
CTGACACTTGCTCCGGTTGGCCTGCCGGATAATCTGGGATAATGATTTACTCCCACCTGATCAACTCTAAAACCATACTTTTTGGCTTTAATTGCCAACTCTGCATTAATCATGGCTCCTCTTTGAGACTCAAGATGCGGCACTTTTTCCAAAACATCCTTAGAAACCATCTTAAAACCACAATCTACATCCTTAAGCCTTAAACCAAAAATAGTAAGTAAAGTTAATCTCCAACCTTTACCAAAAAGTTTTCTTAAAAATGGATCCTGCCTTTTTAATCTATACCCGATAACTAAATCATTATCCTTAATTTTTTCCAAAAATTTGGTAACTTCTGAAAAATCAAACTGCCCGTCTCCGTCCGTATACACTATGGTATTAAAACGAGCATTATAAAAACCAGACTTTAGAGCCTCTCCATACCCTAAGTTTTTAAGATGGTGAATAACTTTAATATTCCTGTTTTCTTTGGCTAAATTATCCAAAATCCTGGCAGTCCCATCTTTTGATCCATCATCAACTACAATAACCTCATACTCGACTTTAAGACGCTTTAAAACATCAATAGCCTTTTTTACAGTATCACCAATATTCCCTTCTTCGTTAAAGACCGGAAAAAAGACTGAAAGTTTCTGAGACATACTGATATAATAGACTAGTGAGCGATAAATTCAAAGATTTAAGTATCTTAGCTGGTATCACTGTTGCTATAACCTTTATTGTATGGCTGCCTCACCTCTTATCTCTACCACAATTTTGGGGATTAAACTTTGGAAATGGCTTTAACGCTATTTATAGAAACTTCGACGGCTTGGAATATATAGTAATTGCCAAAAGTTTTTATAATCCTCAACTTATTGCCTCCTTACCACAATCTTTACCCGCTTCTTACTTTGCTTCCCACTTCCCGGGATACGCTGTTTTAATTAGTTTATTTGCCCCCTTTTTAGGATATTTAAAATCTATGGTTTTTATTTCCCTTTTATCAACTATTCTGGCAAGCATAGCTTTTTATTTTCTAGTGAAAGATTTCAAACTAAGCGGGCACCCGCTTTTTTTAAGCCTAATTTTCCTTATCCTGCCAGCCCGATGGTTGATTGTACACAGCGTTGGTTCATCAGAACCAACCTTCATTCTCTTTATTATCTGCGCTGTTTACTTCTTTATGAAATTTGAACAATCAAATAGATTTTTAAACCTAGCGCTGGCAGGAGTTTTTGGACTGCTTTCTCAAATTACCCGGCCTCCAGGCATACTCCTTTTTATTGCCCTTGTACTTTACATTCACTATAAATTATTTATACAAAGTAAAATAATTGGTTTTCAAAAAGCTTTTTTAAATCACTTAAGATACTTTCCTCTTATTTTAATACCAATAGGACTTTTGGGAATTTTCTATTTATACAGTCAAACTTATGGTGATTTTTGGGCTTATTTCCATAGTGGCGATAATATCCACTTAACATTCCCCCCTTTTCAGGTTTTTAATAAACACCAATTTTGGGTAGGAGATATCTGGCTGGAAGATGTTATCTATATATTTATATTAGGATTTCTGGGAGGCATAATGCTGTTAAAACAAAAATTGTATCCTTTAGCTTTTTTTGTTCTAACTTATTTGACAGCCGCTACCCTAGTCGCCCACCGTGACATCAGCCGTTATCTTCTACCCATCAGCCCATTTATTTTAATTGCCTTTGAAAAAGTTTTGACCAGCCGGGAATTTAAAATAATTTTACCAATAATACTTTTGGCAATATATCTCTATGCCCAAAATTTTATACTTGCAAATACAGCCCCTATTCCTAATTTATCGCTATTTAATTGATATCTTATGAATTTTTATGAAGTTGGAATTTAAAAAAATTTCTATCATCGGTATCCTGTTATTTTCTGCAATCATTGCAGGAACTATTGTCAGAACATGGAAAATAACTTCTTTGCCTTTTCCTCCTAACGGTGACGAGCTTTCTTTTGGATACTTTGGCTGGAGCTTACTGCACTTTGGGACAGATGAATATGGAACTTACCTGCCAATAAACTTTCCCTCCATTGGAGATTATAAATACCCGGGTCTTGCCTATTTAAACATCATTCCAGCTGCTATATTTGGGCTGTCTGAAATAACTACCAGGTTTTGGTCTGTCATATCAGGAATAATACTGATTCCCTTAATTTATCTTCTGGTAATTGCGTTATTTGAAAACAGGAAAATGGCCCTGGTTGCCTCTTGGCTTACCGCCCTTTCTCCCTGGAGCATTACTTTATCAAGGCTGGGGTATGAAAATCATGTAGCTTTAACATTAACCGTAGCAGGTTTTATATGCTTACTCCATCTTAGAAAAATTCATAAAAAGAAAACTAAAGCTCTCCTATTTGCCCTGGCTTCTTTTCTACTCATCCTTGCAACTTTTACCTATGGCGCACAAAGAGTTTTTATACCATTGATACTCACAACTATTTTAGTTTTGTCTTTTGTAAAAAATTCCTCCTTTTTTAGCATAAGAAAACACACTGTTTTACTTTTAGTTATCCTGGCAATTACAATTTCAATCTCTTTAATTCCCTGGCAAAACAGGGGCCGGGCAGAAGCAGTAATGTGGAAAGGGATAAGTTCAGCGCAGGCCAACAGATTACAGGAATTATATGTTGAAGCAGGAATATCTCCAATAAAAATACCGGTAAACTTAACCCATTTATTTCATAATAAACTACGGGTTTCTGTCGAGGATTTTTTATACCGTTACTCAAATTATTTCTCTTCTAAATTTTTATTTTTTGAAGGTGAAGCAGCAACAGAAAGAATACCTGACACAGGTATGCTTCCTCTTATATTAATCTTTTTCTTGCCATTAGGTTTACTGATGCTTTTTACTCACAGAAATAAACAATCATCACTTTTTGTTTTGGCTTGGCTGCTTTTTGCACCAATTCCTTCTTCTTTAACATTAGGAGAACCTCACATCAATAGGTCCTCTTTGATGATTCCGGCAATAACTATCATTTCAGCTTTTGGTTTCTGGCAATTTTTAAACTTTTTTTCAGGCAAAAAGAAATTTATCTTCGGCTCTCTCTTTTCTTTACTTTTCTTTTTCAATTCACTTTATGTATTAAACCAAATTTTTATTCAAAAACCTGTCAGTAAACCCTGGATTAGCGAACAGGTAAATAAGCAGCTAGTAAAAGATGTCTTTACTTTAAAAGACCGCTACCAGGCAGTTGCCATCCCCAAGGATGAATATATTTTCTTTCTTTTTTATGGGAAAATTCCACCCCAGGACTTTATTAAAAGATCATCTATAAAACCAGCTACCAAACAAAGTTCTTGGGACAGGGTGGAAAAACTGGATAACATCTATTTTAATATGGTTTTTGATTGCCCTAAGGGAGGCAAACTTAATGTTTTATATATTTGCAAAGGACCTAATATCCCGCAAAATTCAAAGGTGGTAAATATAATCCGTTATCTTGATGATGTTCCTGCTTACACTTTTATTGAGTTTTATCCAATTTCTCAAATGCCTCCTACTCTGCCTAAATTACCAGAAAGGCTAAAATATATGGTAGACGTTGAAAAAAATCCTAAATCACCTGATGGAATAATACCAGATAATTCTCCAGATCTTTGGTAAAAATTAATCCTCCTGATGTCTCCAGGTAATAAAGTGGTTAACAGTAAAATTCCAAATCATTACCGGAGGAATTGTCGCAAAGAAATAAAAGTTATTGTAAGCAATATGACGTCCGAACAAATATACAAAACCATCTCCGTAAGTTGAATGCAAATATTTCACAATCAAAACTCCAATTATCAATCCTCCCAAGGAAACTGCATTAAATATCCCCAGCTTTTGCCAGATGTTTGTCTTTGTCTTGCGGTAGCGGAATGTCCAATAATTGTTCATTAGAAAATTGTTAAGTATTGCGATTTCTGTTGAAACACCTTTTGCACTCGCAGGAGTTAAGCTTAAATAGTTAATAAGTACTTTGTAAAAAAAGAAGTCCACCAATGTTCCCACTATGCCAACCAGGCTAAATTTTACTAAGGTTTTTGCCCTCCGGGACATTTTATAAAGTGGAATATTTAACCCTAAGTTGTGCAACCAGGTATCTAAACAATAAGATATTACATCGTAAGTATAATTAAAAACTTTGTTTTTAGAATAACCTTCCAAACGGTTTTTAAAAATAAGAGGCACTTCTTTATATGTTGCTCCGGCCAAAACTGCCTCATGTAAAAATGCCGGTTCAATAATAAACGTACTTTCTTTCCAGGGTAAACTATTCAAATTAATTTTTTTAAACAACTGCGGAGTAAAAGCTCTGGCAGAATTTGTCACTTCTTTAATATCCCATGGCCCTACCAATAACCTGAAAAAAACCGAGGCTCCATAAGTAAAAACCCTTCTTACAAAAGATAGCTGATTTCTCCCTCCTTTGACAAATCTGGAACCTATGGCCAAATCATACCCCTCTTCTATGGTTTTTATAAGCCTTACTAAAACATCCGGTACCACTTGACCATCCGCATCAAGTTGGGCTAATACATCAGGATGTAAATTATCCAAAGCATACTGATGTCCTCTTATTAATCCGACTCCTAAACCAGGTTCTACTTTTATAAAGTATATTGATCTTTTCTTTTTAACTAATTCCTTTGCTATCTTTTCTGTCCCATCAGAAGATCTAATATCATCCGCAATTACAATTTTTATCTGCCAACCAGGCAGATTTTTCTCTTGCTCTAAAACTTTTTCTATTGTGTTTGCAAGATTTGCTTTTTCATTATAAGTAGGAAGAACAACGCTAACTATTTTTTTCATATTGCTCGATTGTAATGGAATAAAAGGATATTATCAATGCTAATTTTGAAGATTTAGATTACAAACGATTGGAAGTGCCAAGCAGTCCAAATTAACTAAATTTTGCCAAATCTGCGTGAACCATAATTTTAACTAACTCCTGAAAGGTAGTTTTAGGTTCACAACCTAAAATCCTCTTTACTTTGGAAGCATCACCACAAAGTGGCCCTGTTTGAACCGGTGGCACAAAATGAGGATCAGTTTCAACATAATCCTCCCAGTTTAAACCAGCCACCTTAAAGGCTTCCTGGGCAAACTCCCGGACAGTGTGTACTTCCCCTGTAGCAACAACAAAATCATCAGGTGTATCATGCTGGAGCATTTTCCACATTATTTGCACATAATCAGGGGCATACCCCCAATCCCTTTTTGCCTCAAGATCTCCCAACTTTACCTTACCATTTTTAACAATTGGTTCACCTATTTCGTTTAAAGGAATTCCCTCTTTTTTATTATTTTTTATACAGGCAACAGCGGCAGTTATTTTCCTAGTTACAAAATTTAAACCACGCCTGGGACTTTCATGATTAAAAAGGATTCCGCAGGAAATAAATTGTGGCTGCAACTTATCATTTCTTGCCATTATTGCCATTCTGTGTGCAAATTCTTTGGCTGCTGCATAAGGATTGGCAGGATTAAAAGGAGTATCTTCATTTTGCGGCACTTGTTTAGGCGCACCAAACATCTCAGAAGTTGACGCCTGATAAACTTTGGCTTTAGGAACAATTACCTTAGCTCTCTCAAAAACATGCAAAGCTCCCACGCCTGTCACCATAATTGTCCCAATTTTGTCGGAAAATGAGGCAAAAGGAGAAGATAAAGATCCCAGGTTATATATCTCATCAGGCTGAAAATCATAAAGAGCCAAAGCAATCGATTCAGGTGAATGTAAATCTCCATAATAAATTTTCACCTCATCCTTTAAATCTTTAATGTTGCCAAAATCCAATACCGCATTCCTTCTAATTAACCCTCCAACTTCATATCCTTTATCTAAAAGGAACTCTGTTAAATATGAACCATCTTGACCACTTATTCCTGTAATAAAAGCTCTTTTGTTATTTGCCATATTTTATTTAATCTACTATATCTGATTACCAGCTTTGGAGTCAACCCCGCCGTTAACAAAACCAATCTCTTGTTTGAAAATTGTTAAATCATCTTCTATAGAATGCACTATTCCTCCACCAAATTGTTGTTCAAACTTTGCAGGGTTAAGCCAAGAATTTTTAAGTAATTTAGCCTTTTTGTTTTTATTGTATTCTTCAAAAGAAATAGGTTGTATTAAAGAAGCATCTAAATTAAAAACTCGAGCAATGGCATTTGCAAACTGATAGGGGGTCGTAGAAGTTTTTGAACAAAAAAAGGTATTGGTATTTACTTGGTTATCAATAAGAATCTGCAATGCATGCGAGATATCATCTATCAAAGTTGGAGTGATTTTTTGATCTACTAACGCATTTATTTTATTACCATTTTTCAATTGGTCTAAAAAGAATCTGGCAACATCTTTTTTTAAATCATAATTTGCCCTAAAAGGCATAGAAATTCTCATAATTACAGCTTCTGCTTTGCTCTCTAATACAAACTGTTCTCCGAAATATTTAGTCTGTCCGTACCAATTGACAGGATTTGGTTTATCTTCTTCTGTATAAGGGTCCGTCTGTTTAGCGCCATCAAAAATATATTCCGTAGAGATATGTACTAATCTTTTATTAAGCGCCTTACAGCTTTCAGCCACATTTTTTGCACCAGTTGCATTTATCAAAAAACAGATCCCACTTTTATCACCTGTTTGATTTTCTGCCTCTTCTACGTTAGTAAAGGCAGCAAGATTAACAACAGAATCAGGATCAAACTCCTCAATTGCTTTTAAAACTTGCTCCTTGTTTAAAATGTCCACTTTAGAAACATCCGGAGCATTAATCTCAAAATTTTGAGAATTTAAATCAATAAATCTTGAACCAACTAACCCAGCGCCACCAAATACCAATACCTTTTTCATTTAAACTTTTCAGGAAACAAACCCCTTAACTTAGGATTGTTCTTATCCCTTTCTGAGATGATAGGATCATCAATAGGCCAATTGATGTTTAAATCAGGATCATCCCAAGCGATTGCCCTTTGGTCGCTGCCGTCATAATAAGCATCCACTAAATAAATATAATCAACTGGGGATTGGCCTAAAATACAATAAGAATTAGCCAAACCTTTTGAAACAAAAAGCGCAATTCTGTTTGCATTATTTACATTAAATGTTTCAAATTTTCCAAAAGTAGGGGAGTCAACCCTAATATCAACAATTGCTATGAAAATTTCTCCGTTTACAGGACAAATTATTTTATTCCAGTTTTCAGCATGTATACCCCTTAGCACTTTTGGGACAGAGTAGGCATGATTCATTTGCACGCCTTTAAACTCTATATTTAAAACTTTTTCTATTTCATCAATGTGAAAAATTTCCCGGAAAAATCCCCGGTCATCTTGATGTATGGGCCTTTTTAAAATCAGCAGACCTTCAATTGAAGTTGTTAAAACATTTTCACTTGCCATATGATTTTTGAGCTATCCGGTCAACCACCGGCCTCCCTTCTTTAAGCGGTTTCCACCACCACTCATTTTCTTTATACCAGTCAACTACTTTGGGTAAATCCTCTTTTAAACTATGTTTTCTTTCCCATCCCAATTTTTTAAGTTTTTCTCCATTTATAGCATAACGGAAATCATGTCCCAACCTATGTTCTACAAATTCAATCATTGACTCATCCATGCCTAAAATCTGCAAAATTATTTTTGTTAATTCCAAATTGGTCCGCTCTTCCCCCTCAATTAAATAGGTTTCTCCAATCTGACCTTTTTGTAAAATAAAATCAATTGCCTCAGCATGATCTTCTACATGAAGCCATTCTCTGATATTTTCACCTTGTCCCATTAAAGGAACTTTTTTGCCTTCCAAAAGATTTGTGATAAAACGGGGGATTAATTTTTCAGGATCATGGAAGGGACCGTAATTATTGGCACAATTTGTGATAGTAATGGGCAAACCATAAGTTTCAAAGTAGGCTTTTACTAAATGGTCAGAACCTGCTTTGGAAGCAGAATAGGGGGTACGCGGAGCGTAAGGTGTATTTTCTGTAAAAGGCGGGTCAGACTGTTGCAACTGCCCATAAACTTCATCTGTAGAAATATGGTGAAACCTTTTAACTTTTGCGCCAAGGGCAACATCAAGCAAAGTTGCTGTTCCCAAAACATTTGTCCTAACAAACTCTAACGGATTAAGAACCGAGCGGTCAACGTGTGATTCCGCTGCAAAATGCACCACCACATCAATCCCCTTCATAGCCCCATTTACAGCATCCGCATCGGCAATATCTCCCTGAATAAACCGGTAGTTAGAGTTGCCTTCAATATCTTTAAGGCTTTCCGGATGGCCTGCATAAGTTAAGGCGTCAAAATTTACAATTTGATCATCAGGATGAAACTTTGCCCAATAATGAATAAAGTTTGAGCCGATAAAACCAGCACCACCGGTTACTAAAATACGCATATGTTGACTTCCTGCCGGTTTTGCGAGTTATCACTCTTAAAACCGGCTTTGCCCGTAACAAATAATTTCATAATGTAAAATGTAAAATTGGATAATTTTGAAGTTAATTGTAAATTGTACATTAAATTTGTATCTTGCATTTCTCTCCAACAAAAAGAGAAGTTTTTGCACTCCTTCCATCAGCGCCAATTATTTCAGTATCTGTTCCGATTAAACTCATTTCAATTGGATGGTAATTTATATCCAAAATCTTTACTCCGCTCATCAACACGCTGTCGCTGATACTACTCCCATTAATCTCGCAATTATCACTTATAGAAGTAAATTGGCCGATGTTAGAATCTTTAATAATTACATTATCCCCGATTATTACCGGTCCGTGAATTTTGGAATTAACGATTACACAATTTCTTCCAATGGAAACTTTACCATGGATCTCTGAAGTTGAATCTACCTGACTCTCCCTAATTTCTTCTAATTTATGTTCCAGAAGATATTGGTTTGCCTCTAACCAGTCATCAAATTTTCCCGGGTCCTTCCATACCCCTTTATATTCCAAGGCATCTACCTGAAACCCTTGAGCTATTAACCAGTTATAAGGGGCGCTAATTTCCAACTCTCCCCTTTCTGATGGCACAATTGCATCTTTTCCGTTAAAACATTTAAAAACATTGCTGTCAAAAAAATAAAGACCGGGAATACCAAAATTATTTGGCGGATTTTCCGGCTTTTCTATATATTGGATAAATTTCCCTTGTTTATCAAAAAGCGGAACACCTAACCGGCGGTTATCTTTATGTTGAATCATTGTAACCAACGCATTTGGTTTTGTTTTTTCAAAATAATCCACCAAATCTTTTATTCCGCTTACAAAAATATTATCGCCGTTATGCATTACAAAAGGCTCACCATTTAAATATTCTTCACAGACTTGGAAAATATTTGCCAAACCTTTAGGTTTTTCCTGTAGTACATAAGTAAAATTAGCTCCCCACCTGGATCCATCACCCAAAAGAGACTTTGTCTCCTCTAAACCACCAGGGTTATAAGTCAAAGCTATATTTTTTATACCTGATGCCACTATGGTTTCTATCGGATAGAAAATCATCGGTTTGTTATAAACCGGCAAAAGA
>JAMCTD010000054.1 GCA_023380995.1 Patescibacteria group bacterium | reverse complement strand
ACATATCGATTATCCTTCTTCCTAGGCATGTATATTTTACTATATAATGATTTGGGGGTCAATTTAACTTGCTTGCAAAAATAATCGCTGCTTATTTGTCCTGAAGCTAAAAGTAAGCCTAAAGCAATAGGCAAATCATATGAAGGTCCCTCTTTTGGCATATCAGCCGGAGCTAAATTAACAGTAATCCGGTGTAAGGGAAATTCTGCACCAGAATTTCTAAACGCTGCCCGCACCCTTTCTTTACTTTCTTCAACTGCCCTATCTCCCAGCCCAACAATGGTAAAAGAAGGCAACCCCTGCATGGAAATATCCACCTCACACGTAACTAAATTTGCATCAAGTCCAATATTTGCAGCAGAGATTATTTTTGCAAGCAAGTTAAATTGACCCCCAAATCATTATATAGTAAAATATACATGCCTAGGAAGAAGGATAATCGATATGTTCAGTTTTATGAATATATAGGAAAGTCCAGACAGCATAAAGCAGGGTGGCCGGTGTAAGCCGGCACGGGCAACCGCTAGTATAGAGCAACAGTGACGAACCGGGGTCATGCTCGGGTGAAACGTGGCAATCCTCCCCGCTGCAATCCTAGAACCAACAGGACTGCTTGTCCATTTGTTGAAATCAGGAGCATCAGATAAATGATTATCTTAAAACAGAATCTGGCTTACTATCTTCCTAGGCAAATATTATTTTATACAACTAAACTCTTTTTCCTTCAATTATTTCTGTAGCTATAATTTGTATAACCACTGCCATTGGGACTGCCAGTAAAGCACCAGCTATACCTAACAACCTCCCACCAATCGCAATTGCTAAAATTACTATCAAAGGGTTTAAACCAACTGCCCTTTTCATTACCTGAGGCACTATCAAATGACCTTCCATCTGTTGAATTACAAAAAACATTGCTGCCACACCTATACTTAAAACAGGAGAGATAGTTAATGCAATAAATATGGCTGGTAATGCAGAAATTATCGGACCTATTACAGGTATTACTTCCATAATTCCAGCTATCATGGCCAAAGGTAAAGCAAACGGAATACTTAAAATAGTAAGACCAATATAGGACAAAATACCTATTACCAGGCTTAAAATTAACTGTCCTTGCAACCACGCTCCCAATCTTTCTTCAATTTTTACAATTAATTTTCCCACTCTATCTTCTTTATTCTTAAATAATGATGCGATACGGCTCTCTAATTTCTCCCTCTCCAGCAGCAAATAAAAAGTTATTACCAATACAAATATTATGGCCAATAAATTATCAAATAAAGACAATGTAACTGAAAAAAGGTTTCTGGATATTGATGTTAACTCAGAAGAAAAAACTGATTTATCAAGGTTTGTAATATTAAAAAATTGAGCTAAAAGTCCTGGAGCTGCCACTATCAACCTACTACTTTGTTCAACTAAAGTAGGTACTATACTAATAATTATCACTGCAATAATGGCTATTATAATAATGTAGGTGATAGCTATGCTTAAAATCTTTGGCAATTTTAATTTGACTAAGAACTTCACCAAAGGTGCAAGCGCTGATACAAAAATCACTGCCACAAATAAAATTATCAAAAGATCACGGATTAAATAAGTTATCCAAAGCGCCAATATAAAAAGGGCTGTAAAGATAATAGTTTTATGTGAAATATCAATCTTTTGCGGCATATGTTGTATGGCTATCATACCATTTAGCTACCATATTTTCTAATCTAATAAGATAATCTGCATCTGCTATATCAAACCAATAAGTATTTTTTTCTTTTTTAAACCAGGTTATCTGACGTTTTGCATATTGCCTGACCTTATTTTGCATTTTTTCTATCATTTGTTGCAAAGATATTTCTTTATCCAAATATTCAATCAGAATCCATAGAAACAATCCCAATTGTTTAATTCTTTCTTTACTTACACCGTGTTTAATTAATTGTCCAACCTCTTTAACAATTCCTTCACTTACCCACTCTTCAGCCTTTTTATTTATTCTTCTATAAATTATTTCTCTTGAAGCTGTTAACCCAATTTTCAAATAATTAGTATCTTCTATTTTAAATTGTAAATTGTAATTTTGAATTTTGAATTTTGAATTTTGATTTAATATCATCTCTATAGCCCTAATCAATCTTCTGGGATTTTTCTTGTCTGACTCATTTAAGCTTTGCAATTTTCTAATATCTAGTTTGTGTAACTCTTGTTGAAGTTGCTCCAGTGTTAAACTTACAAGTCCTGATCTTAATTTCTCATCTATTGGAATTTTTAGATTTGGCAAACCTTCCAGTAACGCTCTTAAGTATAAACCTGTACCGCCTACTATAATGGGTAATTTTCCTCTTGCTAAAATTTCTTCTATTATTTTATTTGCTTCTTTTACATAATCTGCAACTGTATATTGCTCCTTTAAATCTGCCACATCATACATCCAAACTCTGATACCATTCATCTCCCAAAACCCATGATCTTTCTTTATCTCCACCTTTCTGCCAGGCAATTTACCAGTACCTATATCCAACCCCTGATAAACTTGTCTCGAATCACAAGCAACCAACTCACCATTAAATTTCTTTGCTACCCTTAAAGCTGCATCAGTTTTACCAGTTGCCGTCGGACCTAAAACAACCAGTAGTTTCTTCATTTTATTATTTTAAACCAGGTAAATACTTGCGTTTTGACCGTTTTAATATATCATTGATTAAAATGAAAAACAAAACACACAAGCTAAGCACTATCTGGGAAAAAGTTCCAGTGGATTATTATCAAAAAGGGACAAAAACAAATTTTTTTCAAAAAACTTGGCATTATTTTAAAATAACTTCTGCCAAAAAAATATTAAAACAACATAAATTCCAAAACTGTTTGGATATTGGCTGTGCCAGCGGATATATGCTCTCAGAAATTGCTAAAAATTACCCCCAAGCAAAATACCATGGTGTAGACGTTTACAGCAAAGCGATAAACTTTGCAAAAAAAAGATACCCTGATATCAATTTCCAAATTGGTTTTGCTGAAAAATTACCATTTAAAAATAACGCTTTTGACCTAATCATTTTTTACGAAACCATAGAACACGTAGAAGATCCCTCAACTGCTTTGCGGGAAATAAAAAGGGTTTTAAAACCTGGTGGTATTAGTATTGTTTCTATGGATTCAGGAAACTTTCTTTTTAGGTTAGTCTGGCACATTTGGGAAAATACTACTGGAAAAGTTTGGCAAGGAGCACACCTGCATCCGTTTCATCATAATGATCTTGAGAAAATTATTAAAAAATCAGGTTTGAAAATTAAACAAAAATTCTTCACTCACTTGGGGATGGAAGTAACCTTTATACTACATAAATAGTACTTTTTCTGCTCAACGGACTACTCTGCGGTAAACTGTAAAACATTATAGCCTAATAATAAAGCTAATATAAGTTTAGTAAAACAAAACCTTCATCATATATTTTTTTGTACTGAAGATTTTGAAGTAATTTTTCCATAGTAACTAAATACTCATTTTGTCTTCCATTGGGAGAAAAAACTATATACCTAATATTAAATTTCTTGATAAATTTCTCTACTTCTTCCTGACTAAACTTTTTGTTGATTGGCAAACTATCATAATCTGTCATTTTAAATATATCAGAAATAATTGGTTCCCCTTGAAAAAATTGATATGCAGTCTTAGGAATCCTGGAAAAATACCCGCCAATCCGTGGTTTCTGGTAGACGGTTTGCCAATACATTTGCATACCATGTAGTCCAGATATTGAATAATCAAAACCAAAACGCCCATACCCTTCTGTTAGGCCAGAAGGAAGCTCTAAAACCGTTGAGTTGTCATTAGTTTGAGCAACTATCTCGTAAACTTTTGGGGTCTTAGTAGAAGCAAGGTGAATTTTTGGTATTCCAAATTCCAAGAAAAATAACACCAAAAGCAATGAACAAATCAGTATATTTGATAATTTGTATTTATCTATAAGCTTGTTTATCAAAAAGAAACTCAAAAAAAGAACTGATAATAAAACAACTATCGGAAAACGGATAGGGCAACCAATAAAACTCATAAAGGGTAACTTAGAAAACCAGTAAAAAGGAGACAGCGTTCCTTCAAGTATAGTAAGGCTACCGATTTGAATTCTGGTCCCTGAAGAGAGTAATAAAATTAGTAACCCTGCAATACCAACAGATACAATATCGCTATTTTTTCTAAACTTTATAACAGCTATTATTGCCAAAGCTAGGTATAATAGCCCCAGGTAATAGGATTGTGTATCAACTCTTGGTTTATAACCTAATCTGTTTGCAAGTTGCAACGAAATATTTTGTAAGTAAGAAACATTTTGGTTGGGGATCAAATAACCCGCAAGGTCCGCATTGCAAGTATTAATACTTAGACTTTCTGTAACTCTGTACTTTTTAAAATCTCCAATGTTAAAAACAAACAAAAAAAGAAACAACATCGGCAAGAGAATAAAAAGAACCAGCAAAGTAAGAGGCGATTTAAATTTTATTAGAAGCGGTAGGTTTCTGTTTTTAATAATGAGAATTAATCCCTTTGTTAAAAAAATTGTTGTAGTAGTTATTATATAAACCATTGCCATATAGTACGAAGTAAAAAATACCAGCCAAAACATTAATATAACTGCAAGAAAATAAACTAACTTCTTTTTTTGCCAAAACTGCAGTGTAAATAAAATCCCTAAAGGTAAATAAGGAGCGGCAAAAAGATAATAATAATGTTCTACTGAAAGATAAGAGAACATAATGGGACTAAACCCGTAAATTAAACCTGCAATAATGGATAATAGGTAATTTTTAGTTATTAGTTTGATTAACAGAAAAGTTGAAAAACTAGCCATGGTAAAAGCAAGTAGAATCATTACATTCATTCCAACAACTAAATTACTCTTAAAAATTCCTAAAAATAAGTTTGTTAAAGGAGAATAATCATGAAAAGCTAAGTTAACTCCAATCGGGTATAACACCATCTTGGTCATAAAAGGGTTGTTACCGGATAATAACTCATGCCAAAAAATGTACGCATTCCAAATATACAAATAACCATCACCAACACCATAATTCGAAATAATATTATTTAGGTTCAATAAAAGTGGAAAAGTAAAAATCAGCGAGGCTATCAAAAACAGGATTAAGGCTATAATCATTTTTTATTACTTATTAGTTCTTATAAATGTAAAAGCTTACTTTATTGTCTGGTTCTAAAATAGTTTTAACTAATTTTAAAGAGGAGTTTTGTATTACTAAATTATTGGTATGATCAAAACGGAAGACAATAATACTATTTGGTCTAAAACTAGCATAATTTTCCAGTAAAGGATCAAAAAAGAAAGTTTTTTGAAGAAGAGTTTCCCTCTTGTGTTTTATTAGATCAAATTTCCAATATCTGTCTGTATAGTAGTAAATCCTGTTGTCAAAATAAATTGCAGTTGCAGGTTTGGTATTTTCCAAAGATAATACTGTATCCTGCATTCCTAAAATATCATAATCAAACCAAACATATGATCTCGCTCTATAAGCGCCAAAATAATCACTTAGAAAATACCCAAATTGTATAAAACAAATAATAATAAGTAGTAAAGATAAAAGCTTTAACTTTTTATTACCTTCCAGTAAAGATTTAATAGCCAGAGTGACAAGTAAGCTGGCAAATGGCAAAATAAACAACTCTTTTGAGGCCCGGGATTCATTACCCACAAATGAGGCGGCAAATGGCGCCGTAAGAAACCCGGTTACTAAAAGAATGTTAAACCAATTTCTATTTTTCAAAGCCTGGTATATACCTAAAGGCAGTAAGAAAATAAAAGGGAGAAGGAATATTCCGATTTTTCCTGTAGAGTGAATCAAACTTGAGTCGCCTTTAAAAAACAAAAAGACCGGATCAAAATATCTCATATATACTCCAAATCTTTGGCTAATTATTTCAGGTTTTAATAAAGTCATCAGTCCCTGAATAGGACTTAACCTTGTGTCGTATAATCCTGTATAACGGACTTGGTCCGTTAAGGTATCTGGGTATTTTGATAACCAAGATATTAAGGGTAATAAGGGTAAAATAAAAGCAATTAAAGGGATCAAAACTACTACTTTTCTTCCTTTATATTTAATCAGGGTAACAAAAATAGTGATAATAAGATATATAGGCATCATTATTTTGGTAGCATGATAGCTGTGAATACCAATTCCCAATAAAAGTGCTGATAGAAATAAAAAGATTAACTTTTGCTTGGAAACAAATAAATACAAAAGCAGCATCCAACCTAAAACAAATGGTATGGGAAAAAGATTATCTAGCAGAATCCTGCTTTGAATAAAATGGGCAGGCATTAAAGCCAGGAATATTGCTGCAAGCAAGCCAAACTTTCCGCTTTTAAATAATTGTTTTGCCAGAAA
>JAMCTD010000053.1 GCA_023380995.1 Patescibacteria group bacterium | reverse complement strand
TCGTAGGCCCATCTGGTGCGGGTAAATCTACGCTACTGCGTATTTTAACCCGGGAGATTTTACCAACAAGCGGCAAAATTATGCTTGGCAATATAGATATCACTAAAATCAAAAATCGTGACGTACCTCACTTCAGAAGAAAAGTTGGTGTAGTTTTTCAGGATTTTAAATTACTGGATGACAGAACTGTTTTTGAAAATGTGGCTTTAACATTAGAGGTGCAAGACAAAACAGATGAAGAAATTTCTAAAATGGTTGAGCATACCTTAAAGCTCGTGGAAATTTGGGACAAAAGAAACCTCTTTCCGAAACAGCTTTCTGGGGGAGAAGCCCAAAGAACTGCTATTGCCAGGGCAATTGTTGGCAAACCTGATTTGGTATTAGCAGATGAACCAACAGGAGATTTGGATCCCAAAACTGCCTGGGGAGTAATTCAGCTGCTAAATGAAATAAATTCATGGGGTACCACAATTTTAATGGCCACCCACAACCAGGAAATTGTTAATACCTTAAAAAGAAGGGTTGTAATCCTTAAAAAAGGTAAAATAACCAGTGATACTAAAGAGGGTAAATATGACTTAAAGTCATAACATATGAACAGAGCATTTGAGTTTACAAAACGGAATATCAGGCGCACACCATTTCAGGCGATTGCTGCCTTTATGGTAATGTTCTTAACTTTTCTGGCGCTTCAGACTTTTATAATTTTGGCAGCAGGGTCACAAACTACTTTACGTTATTTTGAAAGCAAACCTCAAGTAATCGCCTTCTTTAAAGAAGGAACTACCAGTCAGGATGTATCAGCGATAGAAAACGCGCTGCATCAGGATACTAAAGTAACCAAAACAAAATTTGTTTCCAAAGATGAAGCATTACAAATATACCGGGACAGGAATAAAAACGATCCTGCGCTTTTGGAATTAGTAAGCGCTAATATTCTTCCTGCTTCACTTGAAATTTCTACTCAAAACCCCCAAGACCTACAAGCAGTTGCAGAGGTTTTAAAAAGAGAGCCTGTGGTATCTGAGGTTATAGTTCCAGAGGATGTCGTATCCACCTTAACTTCTGTTACTGGTATCATCAGGGTTGTTGGCGGAGTAACTGTTGGATTTTTGATGATTTTTGCCACACTTGTAATAGTGATGATTATTGGTTTTAAGATACGGCTCAAAAGGAATGAAATAGAAATTATGAGACTTTTGGGAGCATCCCCTGCTTTTATCAGAACTCCTTTTATATTGGAGGGAATTTTTTATGGAGTAGCAGGAACTATTGCAGCTTGGCTTCTTTCATACTCCGTACTTTGGTACTTTGAACCTTTCCTGCAAGGATACTTAGGGGAAGTTAGGCTTTTACCAGTCAATCCTTTATTTATGCTGGCAGTTCTGGTATCCAGCTTAATTTTAGCTATTGTGATTGGAGGTATAGGGTCAATCAGCGCTGTCAGGCGGTACTTGAAAATATAATGAAATCTGATGAGAAAAATCTTATTATCTCTTTTAGCGCTTAGTTTTACAGCTTTTGTCTTTCTATATCCGATACCCAATACCCTATACCCTAGCTTTGCCCAATCCACCAACGACCTACAACAACAACTCTTAGAGAAACAAGCAGAAATCGAAAAAATTGAGGCTCAACTTGCTGATACCCAAAAACAGGAAAAAACATTAAAATCCCAACTTAATCTGATAGATGGTCAAACTCAAGTCACTACTTTAAAAATTGAAGAAACAAATCTAAAAATAGAAAAACTCAAAAGAGAAATTAACGATCTTGCCACAAGAATTGAAAGGATCGGTATCACCTTAGACAGATTGTCGGAAATTTTGCTTCAAAGGATCGTTCAGACATATAAATACAGTAACGCTGTTTCCACTATAGATTTACTTTTTTCAACTCACGGATTTGCTGACTTAATCGAAAGGCTAAAATATATCCAGGTTGCCCAAGCTTATGATAAGAAAAAATTATACGAGCTGCAGGCCACTAAATTTGCTTACAACGATCAAAAACAAGACAAACAAACAAGGCAACAAGAGGCAGAAAAATTAAATAAAGACTTAGTAGTTTATAAACAACAACTTGATGAACAGAAAAAAGCCAAGGATGAACTATTAAAGGTTACCAAAAACGATGAGGCTAAATTCCAAGCCTTAATTTCACAACTGAGAGCTGAAATAAATTCTATTGCTCAAGCTATCTCCAATGTTGGACCTGTAATCGGACCTGTAACTAAAGGTCAAACAATTGCAGCCATGGGTTCAACAGGTTGTTCAACCGGACCACATTTGCATTTTGAGGTATTTGAGAATGCTAAAGTAGAAGGAGGAAAAATTGTGGGAAATAGAATTAACCCACATAATCTCCTTGAGAATGGTAAATTAGGTTCTCCTTTGCAAGGCTATCCACCCGGAGACACAGTAATCACTACTGAATACGGAGAAGTTTATAGAGTCTTTGGATTTCCTTCTGCCCATACAGGCTTAGATATCGCTCCTAAATCACACGAAGGAGTAGGACGCCCCATTTTAGCTGCTGATAACGGCGTTGCTTACTCTACCCAAGCTCCATGTAATTATAATATTTCTGGCGGTTCATCAATGGGCAAAGGCGTGATTGTGGATCATCAAAATGGCATAGTTACTTTGTATTGGCATATCCTCTAATTTTTGGTTTACTATTGAGGTAGTGAGAATAATATTACTGTTTCTTGTTATTCTTTTACCCTTCTTTGGGGCTGGATCGGTATTTGCCGAGTCAATCCTCATAAATGAAATAATGGCAAGCCCTGCAAATTCTGATAAAGAATGGGTTGAATTTTACAATACTTCATCATCAAATGTAGATATAACTCAATGGGCAATTACTGAATTGACTTCTTCCGGAAATGTAAATGCACATATCCTACCTTCTGTTATTATTCCCCCGAGTTCGTCGTGTTTTTTTGAATTTAGCAGTGCTATTTTTAATAATAACGGCGATACTGTTTCATTAAATAATTCCTCCGGAACTCAAATTGATAACTATACTTATACATCAACTGTTCAGGGTAAAACATTCAGCAGAATCCCTGATGGAGGCAATTGGCAAATCGATGCAACAGACCCAACGAAAAGCAATACAGACTGTAACCACTTACCATCACCTCCCCCATCTTCTACTCCCTCTCCTGCTCTCTCACCCACACCTTCCCCTATTTCTACATCCCCACCCTCTTCCTCATTTACCATAAATAATATTCCTTCTCAAATAAATTCCGATCAATCATTTTCTGTAAACATCAGCCTTTCTGTACCCAATAATCAAAATACCGAGTACTACCTTAAAGGGGCCTTTAAAAAAGCTGACGGTACAAGATATCTAGGACTCACAAAAATCGGTGATAATTGGGTAGAATACGGAGACGATACTTTGGATCAATTTAAAATTACAACCAATTCTTCAGGCAACTGGACTGGAAATTTGGAAGTAAAACCTGATATTTATGACAAAGATTATAAAGGAAAAGGAGATTATATTTTTAAAGTAGCTAGACTTACTTCTGGAGACTCTATTGCTTGGAGCAATGAAGCTATCATAATTATTAATGATACCAGTAACCTAACTTCCAGTAATCCGTCTCCCCTCCCTACTTTAAAAAACGAACTTCTAAAATCTCCTACTCCATCAATTTTAAAATCCCCAACTCCAAAACCCACCCAATTACCAAAAGATTCCTACCGTATTGCCTCCGTGGCTGGAACAAGTTCATCAACCAAACCAACAACAACTATTGAGATCAAAGACCAAAAACAAATAAATCCACTTTTTTGGCTGGGATTAATTTTGATCTTGATCGGAGTAAGCTTAGTAGGATATATTTACCTAAAGAAAAATGCAAAAATACATATCTAATTCAGATACACAAACACAAGAAATAGCAGCGAAGCTTGCCAAAGAAACTAAAAACCATATCTTCGCTTTAAATGGAGAACTTGGTGCGGGTAAAACTGTATTTGTCCAAGGATTTGCAAAAGCATTGGAGATTAAAGATAAAATTATCTCCCCTACTTTTGTTTTAATGAGGCAACACCAAATCCCTAATACAAAAAAAGTTCTTTATCACATAGACCTCTACAGGTTAGAAAATATTACTGATATAGGGCAGTTGGGCCTTGAGGAAATATGGTCAAACCCCAACAACGTTATTTTGATTGAGTGGGCAGAAAAAATAAATAAATTACCTAAAGGAACTATCAAAATTTTCATCCACAAAGAAGGACTAAATAAAAGGAAGATCTTAGTTTTTAATGTTTAATTGATTTCTAACCTCTATTTCAATTGATCCTACTTTGTCTGCAGATAAAAGCTCCATGGATTTATACTTTCCCTCCCATCCACTTTTCCAGTTATATCCTCTATTAGGCTCTTTAACCAAAAACACCAAACCTTTAAAATCTTCTTTTGATCCTGAAAATTTATCCTTGTTGCTAATATATAAAGTCTCATCTGGAGCATATGCATACTCTGCAGGAATATAACCATATTGCTTCTTTCCGTACCACCAAAATAAATATTGATAAGGATAATCATAAACAGACGGCATGAAAACATAAACCTTAAAGTTTTGACCATTTGCATATTTATAAACATAATCAATAGCAGCAATTTCGTTTTTATAAAGCGATGGGTCCAAATTTGTTTTGCCAAAATCTTTGGCAAAAAAATTAATAATGTTACCAAGTGAAAAAAATATAATTGAAATGGATAAAATTAATGAAGTAAATTTACCTAAAATTCCAGACTGCCAAAGTCTTTTTATTAAAAAAGATATTAATATTAATGATACAGCCATTTCCCCGCCCAAATGCCAAGGATTAACTGTTACAGGCAAGAATAAGTAACCAACAAAAGGAGTAAAAACAAAAATCAGGCTTACTATCACAATGAGATCTTTTTTTCCTTTTCTAAAAAACCAATACATTACTGGAATAAACAAGGCCAAAACTGCTTGGGTATATAATTTTTGATTTAATAAGGTTGGTAAAAAGGTATTGTAGAAACTGGCAGAAATTACTTGGAAACGGGTTACAACATTTAATCCACTGCCAGGATTTTGGGCCAAATGACGTAAAATCGCTTTGCTCATAATAAATTGGTGTTTAAAATCAAAAATTATTTGGGGCAGTAAAGTTAAAATAAACAAACCTACTCCTATCCAAAACCATTTTTGTTTTAGCAGCTTATATCTTTTTGTCAAAGTTATACTGGTCAATATTATTGCTGGGGTAAATACACCAAAATTCATCTCAAAATTAAAAAATAATCCTGCCAAAATCCAAGCGGAAATTATATAAATTGCTTTCTCTTCTTTTAGGTATTGAACCAATAAGTATATAAACAGCGGCGCTAACAGCGTAACAGGATTTGGGTTGAAAGCATAAAGGTTTGTCAGCACTATATAATTTGAGGCAATCCAAATGGCACCAATTGGCAACATCAACCACCTCCCCCACCTGTTTACTAATTTCAAGAGAAAGAAACCGCCTATTGTCCAAAGCCCTATTTCCATCAAAATTGCTGAGTATGGATTACCGCCTGACAAAATAAAAGGGATTGCTAAAAGATAATACCAAAAAGGCCCATTATAAAAACCTTCTATTGCTGATGTTGGCCCTATTAATCTCAATTTTTTCAAAATCACCATTTCCCTTACATCAACCATATCCCGGGCATTATCCATATTAAAAAGGAAATTCCCGTTGGAGGTTAAAAAAAGACGATACAATATTCCAAATAATAAAATGACAAAAATAATAATATTAATCTGCTTATTCATCTTTAGCTTTCAAAATAAGGTAAAATAATTATCGCTACTTACAATGATTCAAATTTTTCTAAAAAATAAATACTTGCTCCTTATACTTTTTATTTTTATTACAGCCAATATTGTACGTTTCCTCTACTTTCCTGACAATGTTTATTTTGCATTTGATCAAGCCAGGGACTCCTTTGCATCTTTAGAAATTCTAAGAGGTGATCTAAAAATAGTTGGTCCACCTTCTTTTTTAAACGATAAAATCTTCCCAGGTCCGCTTATCTTTTATATATATGCTCCAATCTATTTGATTTTCAATAAAAGCCCTGAGGCAGCTTCTGCTGTTTTTAGGATCTGGAATTCATTAGGGGTCTTTTTAACTTTTGCTATTGGTTCAATATTATTCAATAAAAGAGCGGGCATTATAGCTGCATTGTTATTTGCTTTTTCCTATGAGGAATCACAATATTCTTTATTTCTGTCACACCAACCTTTAGCTGTTATTACAATATTACTTTTTTATCTTGGGCTTAGTATTTATTTTTTTAAAAGAAAACCTTGGGGACTAATGTTAACTGCTGCAGGATTAGGTTTATCAATACAATTCCATTATGGTTATGTTTTTCTAGTTCCTACTTTTATTGCTTACATAATAATTTTTAGAAAAAGAATTAAACATCTTTATCTGCGGTGGGTGTTTTCATCGCTACTGCTTTTCATCTTAACCATTTCTACTTTTATTTTGACCGAAATTAAATATCATTTTATTTCAAACTTGATCTTCCATCATTCAACCGAGGTACAATTTTTCTCCGGCTTTCATTTTAAACAGACATTATTTGTTGTAAACCGTTTCCTACATGATTCATTTTTAGCAAATTATCAATTTACGCCTGCAGTAGGGCTTATTTTTATAATTGCCACCATTTACCTTCTTTATCAAAAACAACTGAAGGATAAAATATTTTTTTTGGTTATCTGGTTTATCTTTGGCTTATCACTCTATCTTCTATATAGAGCCGGTTAGAGGTATTACAGCGCAACCACCTCTGTCAGCTTGCTGCTCTTAAGTTCTTACTTGATAAGTCAACTTTTCTCATCTACCAAATTTATAAGCTTACTTATTATATTAGCCATCATTATCAATAATTTATTCTCAATCTTACCTATCAATTTACATGGAATAAATTCTGATATGGCTATCCAACCAGGCATGCTTACCTCGAGCCAAAAACAGGCTTTGGACTATATCTACTTTCAGTCTCAAGGTAAACCTTTTGCAGTCAATGCTTTAACCATACCTCTTTATGTAAACACTACATGGAGTTATCTTTTTGAGTGGTATGGGCAAAAACAATACGGGTCTCTTCCCTTTTGGATAGGCCCTACAGCTGCAGGTTATGCTGGAAACCTTAATGTAATAAATGCGAGATCAAAGCTTCCAGAGAAACAATTTCTTATCATTGAACCAACAACAGGTATTAGAGAACATGATAAAGAAAATTTCTTTAAGGAAGAAGGTTATTTTACCAAAGTAGTAGAAGAGAAAAGTTTTGGAACTATTACCGTACAACTCCGTCAAACCTATTAGTCAATTTATTTTGGTTTTCTTATTTGAATTGTAAACTTTCCAATAGTTAATTCTTGTTCTAAATTCGTAAAATAGTTTTCTTCCTGCAAATATTCATCAATTAAGTGGACTGGAATACCTCTAACCGGCTCTATAATCAGATAACGTTTTCCCGGTAATTTATCTTGTGCAGTTTCCACAACCAGATTACCAGGATAACCTAAAGCATTCTTACCACCCCAAATAGGCAGATATCCATACCTTTGTTGTCCATACCATTCAAATAAATAACTCCAGGTGGTATTGATAATATACGGCATGGTTATCCCTTTAACTGCAAATTGTTGACCTTTAGCATCTTTGTAAATATAGTCCAAAACTTTTTTTTCATCAGACAACAACATAAAAGATTGAGCATGAAGTTCCGTCATGGGTCCAAAAGGATTAATTTGTTGTATTAATGAAAAATTTAAAAGAGAGATTACAATTAATATTAAAATAGTTATAACAAAATGGGTTTTTCTTCCGATCACATAAAGCAGGTAAGACACGAGGATCATCAAACTTAAGGAAACTCCAGTATTTTGATGATATTGTAAGATTACTGTTTTTATGTCTTCGCCTCCAGTCACAAAGTAAACTATAATTGCTGAAAAAAACCAAATAGCTAAAAACAAAACCTCTTTTCTGACCTTAGAAAACAACAATACTAAAAATGAGGATATTAATACTGCACTAACTGGTAGTTTAAGTTGATCAATACCAATTAAACTAAATTTAATCATCTGCCCCATCTCAAAAAAATAAGTAGAGATTACTCTGTAGAGTGATTTTTGAGTTTTGCCAAATAATAATTGCGGTAGAAAATTTACTGTCCTGAAAGAAAATTTTATTTCCGCAATAATAAAAGTTGAAATAGTCAATAAAAACGCCAATAACCCAAAAGATATTATTTTAAAATCTATACGTGGAATTGATTTTCTAAATACTAATAAAATTATTATCAGTGGAATAAAGAGATA
>JAMCTD010000052.1 GCA_023380995.1 Patescibacteria group bacterium | reverse complement strand
TCCAATTGCTAACAGTAGTTAGGTACTAAAGCTGGTCTGAAGCCATCCTCAAGTAATACCTTCCATACTCTAAATGATTCTAGAATCTGGTTTCTCAAGGCAATGTTTAGAAATGTAATTTGGATTACGGAAACTAGCTCAAGAAAAGGTTATATTTTGCGCAAATCAATATACATACAAGAGGAGGTGAGTAACTTGCAAAGCGTACAAAGCGCAATTGATCATTTGGAAAAGCATCAATCGTATCCTGCCACGAAGGAAGAGTTGGTTAAGGAGTGCAATGAGCTATCAGACTTCTCGGCTTCAGATAAAGAGTGGTTTATGAAAAATCTGCCTGAGGGAACGTATAAGTCAGCGGAGGATGTTATAGGGGTTCTTGGGTTAAAACCAGCTCAAAGTATGGCAATGTGACGTGGAGAAATATTTTTGCCAGGTTGGATCACTTCAGTGACCATGATCCAACTTGGTAAATTTATGTGTGTTCTCCTAGAAGGAAGTTTAGTAGGAAGTTTCAAGAAATCATTTAAAATATCCCTTTTAAATCGGGCAGGAAATTTTTGTAAAGCGTTAACAAACCAGCCAAGTTTCCCTACTTCTCCTGTCCAGCCATAATCCATAAATTATACCTATACCCCACAGCCTCTTAACTCAAACTTGATAATTTTTAAAAAGTGGTTATAATTAGGGATATTATGGGACAAAGGGGCATAGAGCGGTCAGAATTTACTTCGGGATCTCAAGGCATTCGATTAGAAGGGCCAGCTGTTTTAGAGCTGGAGCAAAATTTATTTGATCAAGAGCCATTTTCAGATATTTTGAAAGAACTATCAGAGCGTACTGGAGTAAGTTTAGAAAACTGGCGTAGAATATTCGGTATAGTTGCAAAAGACAGACAAAGAGAAAGGGAAAGACAAACAGAGAATTTGAAACCTGAATCCTCTGTGACACCAAATGAAATAGGAAGAGCTGCTGACAGTCTTCACACAGGGAATCCAGAGGAAATTCAGGCTTGTCGTAAAGCGTGGATAGAGACGGAATCTGAAATGGATAAATACCCTTTTTGGACAGAATATGTTGGCCTTATTTTATCAGAAGGTTACCGTAAATTTGATGGATCTTTAATTAATAGTGCTAAGCCAAAAGCAGGTTTTTATCCTACCCCATCTTATGATGCATGGTTAACTAAAAAAAGAAAAAGTGGTAGAGACTCAATTAATGTAGGAATTGCAGAGATATTTCCACAAGATTTAGCAGGACAATCTATTAGAGAAGCAGTTTGTCAAACACAGGGAAGAAAAAGAAGTCCTCGATACACCTGGATTATTCGTGAAGCTTTAGTGTAAAAGTAAAACATATCAGAAATCCGGTTGAAATTATAAGTAACTTGCTTATGCAACTCTAAATATATGGAGTCTCTTATTCATATAAACAACCCGTCTTCTTTTAAAAAGGGTTTTCTTTATATTCTTCCCGCTCTCTTTTTGATTTTAGCTGGTATAAGTTTATACCTTCACTTAACTTACCCTACGGCCTCTTTTTTAGTTTCCGGACAATATACATTATCCAATTTAGGTCACTCTCATGCGGAGATGCAAAGTGAAGTAGTTGGATTCCTACCCTATTGGAATTTGGATAATTCAAAGTACCTTCACCTTGATCTTTTATCAGAGGTGTTCTTTTTTTCTTTAAGTGCAGATGAGAATGGGCAAATTGTTAAAGTAGTGAGTAATGAGATTGATCCTGGTTGGAGGTGGTGGAACTCTCCCACGATCCAAAATTTAATTGCTAAAACTCAAATCGCGGGGGGAAAATTTGGTTTAACTATTGCCATGCAAAAGAACAAGACTTTAGAAAGGTTTCTTGATAACCCAGAAGCACAAAAAACTCTTGTTGATAATTTGATTCAGATTGTAGAGTCAGATAAGCTTGATGGACTAAATCTTGATTTTGAATATGATGGAAAACCGGATGATAAATATAAGTTTGGGTTTACTAATTTTGCAAAAGAACTAACCTCAACTTTCAGGACCAAGTCTCCTAAAACAGAGCTGAGTATTGATTTTTTCCCGTTATCCATAGAAAAACCCAGGCTTTATGATGTAGCTTCTTTAGCTCCACTTTTCGATAAGGTAATTGTGATGTCTTATGATTACTATTCAGGTACATCTGACCTTGCCGGTCCGGTAGCTCCTATGGGAGGCTATATTGCCAGCCCTTCTGCTACAGAGAAAAGTTATTTTTTTGATGTTAATACCACCTATAGCGATTATTTGAAAGTGGTGCCAAAAGAAAAATTAATTATGGGAGTGCCTTATTATGGTTGGGATTATCCGGTTGAAGACAATACTATTCCACTTGCTAAGGTTCTTCCTCAAAACGACCAGAATGGGTATTCTGAGGTTATCTCTTATGGGAGAGCCAGGACAAATACAGATTTGAAGGCTGAAAGCTGTAAATGGGATGATACAGCTAAGGCAACCTGGTGTGCTTACACAGACTCAAACAAAGTTCAAAGAAAGGTTTGGTTAGAAGATAATAAATCAATTGAGATAAAATTTGATTTTGCAAAAACCAATAATTTAGGAGGGATTGCTATCTGGACCTTAGGATATGACAAGGACTATCCAGACCTTTGGAATTTAATTAAAAACCATTTCACTAAGTAGCTTAGAAAAATTTATTGTTATATAAAAACTTAGCGATTTCTTCGCTAATAAAATAAATTCCGGTAGGGGAAGGGTGTATGAAGTCATTTGAATTAATGTAGTCAAGGTTACCATCACCTTCTTTATCCAGGGAGGCTTCATAAATGTTTATCAAGGGAATATTATGCGATTTTGCAAAGTCGATATGGTTTTTAATGTAGGAAATTCGCTCGTTTGCCCACTGTTGTCTTTTTTCGGTTGTTAAGTTCACCACTCCTTCCGCGTATCTTTGTTTATTAGGGGCAATGGTGGTCATAAATATGATGCTTGATCTGGGATGCTTTTGAGTGATAGTAGCAACTATTTTATCCAGTGCCTCCTTTTGTAGCCTTAACCCTTCTTCTAAAGGATGATCTGATAAGGGATTGTGGCCAAAAGATTCAATAAGAATTAGGTCAAAAGGTATATTGTTAATTGCTTGAAAAATTCTTCCTGAGTGCGTACTGTCCTGCTCTAATCTTTCCTGAACCGATAATATGTTTGTTGAACTGAAACCGAAAAAAGACAACAGTGGGCAAACGAGCGAATTTCCTACATTAAAAACCATATCGACTTTGCAAAATCGCATAATATTCCCTTGATAAACATTT
>JAMCTD010000051.1 GCA_023380995.1 Patescibacteria group bacterium | reverse complement strand
GCAAGCCTCCTAAAAATTGGCCCAAGCAACTGTTTTGCTGGAAAGTTGAGGCACCGGCGCAACTTTAAATTTTAGATTTGGGTTGGCAACCCTAAGCTCGTGTGCCCTCCAGGAAGGGGCAAAGTAAAACCCTAACCTGCCTGATGCAAACATATCAGTAGACTTAGGCAAATTAACATCCCAGCTTTTTTTCCTTGGATCAGTCACAAAACCAGTATAAAATTTTAATACTTCTGCTACCTGAGGCGTTGCTAAATTACTTAAATCAACACCTGGCTGCTGTAAAAGCAAAAGCCCTAAAATATCAGACCAATGGTCAACATTCCCGGCAGTACCCATTGCTGCCCCTGCGGTCTGAATCCCGCTAGCATCCTGAACTTTCATTTTAATAGCCAAATCTATAAACTCCTGCCAATTTTTAGGAGGCTTGCCACCAACTGCATTTAACATTTCTTCATTATAAAAAAGGGCTAAGCCATCTATTTCCATTGGGGCCCCATAAATAGAATTTCCTTTGATAAAACTGTCTGAGGCTACCGGATAAAACATGGTTTTGTAATCAGCAAGGGAAAATACCTCTGATGGAGCAGCAGCCAAATCAGATTGGAACATTGGCAACCAGGTATTGTGGATCATAAAAACATCAGGCCCTACTCCTTCCCTAATTTGAGTCTGAACCCTAGTCCGGTAATTGACAGAAGACTTGCGCTCATAATTTATAGAAATATTCGGGTGTTGTTTTTGATATTCTGCAATCAGGGGTTTTATTAAACTGTCATCCTCCCAAAGGCCCCAATAGGTTAAAGTTATTGGGCCTTGCTCTTTTGGTTTATTAAAAAGGGAAATGCTTGGCCCAAATTTCCACACAATAAATCCTAAAACTATGCTCAAACTTAGGGCAATAATAATAATTTTCTTCACTTTCCAATTATACCTTAAAACGTTACAATACCAACGTGGCTAAAGCTAAGAAGAAAACACCTACCCCAAAAAAATCACCCAGGTTTGGCTTTTTAAAACAAAATCTTTTACCAATTGGTTTATCCGTACTTCTTTTTATCCTACTAATTATTGCCTATCAGGTAATTATGTCTGATAAATTTTATCCACTCACTTTTGTGGGAAATATAAATGTTTCTTTTTTAACAGAAGGCCGGGCAATACAAGTTGTGGATTCCACCTTTAGACAAAGAAGCCGGCAAAAATTAGAATTTTACTTTCCTCAAGGCTTATTTACCGTTGACCTGGCTACTGCTTCTGCCAGTCTTGATTACTCTGAAATGGATATCTCTTATAAAACCAGTCACGTAAATTGGTTTACCTTTTTTTCAAACACAAAAATCAATCCTAAAATAACCTTAAATTTGGACCAACAACTTAACAACCTTGCATTATTAGTGGATCAAAAACCTCAAAACGCCAAGCTAATTTTTGATGAAACACCAAATTCCGAAAGCACTGCCTCATCCCGCATCCAGCTTACTGCAAGCCGTGATGGTTTTGCCT
This sequence comes from Patescibacteria group bacterium, assembly GCA_023380995.1. The sequence goes on along the minus strand of JAMCTD010000051.1, from coordinate 2,909 downwards.
TAGATAAAGATGAGATTATAAAAGCCATAACAAACTATTTGCTTTCCGGTAAATATCAATCCGCAGTGCCTTTAAAAATTGTCCATCCTAAAGTTACAACCGGGTACGTCACCAGAGCCAAACAAGCGCTGGAAGAAGTACAAAACCAACCAATTAAGTTAACATTTGAAAATAAGACTTGGACCATTGACCTAAAACAGCTTTTAACTTTGCTGGATTTGGAACAGGGACAAGACTCTCTTGTGGATAAAAATAAAACTTACCTGTTTTTAGATAAAATTGGCTCTGAGATAAACAGGGAAGTTTCAGAAGGTTTATTTGAATTTAATCCTACCAGCAAAAGAGTTACAGCTTTTAGGGCAGCCCAAGAAGGCAGAACTTTAAATAAAGACCAGGCCTATCAATTGATAATTGAAGCTGTGGCAAGCTCATCAGCAAAAGCACTTACCCTGCCTGTGGATATTGTCAAACCCAAAATTGAAACTGCTGATGTTAATTCTTTGGGAATTAAGGAGCTTTTGGGCAGGGGTATTTCCAATTTTGCCGGGTCAATCCCCAACAGGATTTACAATATTGGCTTGGCTGCTTCCAGAGTTAATGGAGTACTAGTGCCTCCTGGGCAAACTTTTTCCTTTAACCAAACAGTTGGGGATATCACAGCTCAAACAGGTTTTAAACAAGCTTATGTGATCAAAGAAGGCAGGACTGTTTTAGATGATGGTGGGGGCGTATGCCAGGATTCCACCACGCTTTTTAGGGCAGTGTTAAACGCTGGGCTGCCAGTGGTAGCCAGGACTGCCCATGCTTACAGAGTGGGTTATTATGAACAGGGTTTCCCCCCGGGCTTGGATGCCACAGTTTTTTACCCCAGTGTGGATTTTCAATTCAAAAATGACACACCTGCCCATATTTTAATCCAAGCATATACTTCTGGAAATACAGTTTATTTTGATTTATATGGCACACCTGATGACAGGACAGTCACTTTAACCAAACCAGTAATTACCAACCAAACTCCTCCACCTGCGGAACTGCGCCAAGATGATCCTACTTTACCCAAAGGCACAGTTAAACAAGTGGATTTTGCTGCCTGGGGAGCAACTGTCACTTTTAAAAGGACTGTTATAAAAAATGGGGAAACTATTTTAAATGAAACCTGGAGATCCAACTTCAAACCCTGGCAGGCAGTATATTTAGTAGGAACTCAGTAGAGTTTATTTTCTAAAGACTCATACAGAAGCTAACTTTTGTATAACTTTTTCCTAAAAATTTAAATTATATTAAGAAGAAATTTAAGAATAGAATAAATCTATGAGCCAACCAAATCTCTCAGATATTTATTTGCTACTTCAACCCCAGCTTGTTGTAGTATTGGCTCTGGCGCTTTTACTCTAACTCCATTATCTTCTCCTTTATTAAAGTAAAGGATTTCAGAGTCATCCAAAAATCGTAATCTTACAGCTTGATTGTCTTCAAATTCAAAATAGTTAGCTATGTCTCCCTCCCTTAACATTGGAACAAAAACATTAGTATCTCTATCATATCTACTTGCTCTAACTAGCCTTACACAAGCCCCTAATTCTCCTTCGTTTCTTGCAGAAATCAATACTTGCCTCATTCTTCTAACTCGGAACGGAAACACCCCAAGTGTTCCAGGAGTTAATTCTGTTAAACGAAGATCCTTACTACTGGTTGTATATCTATTTCCAACTCTATCTTTTGTCCAACCCTCAGGATCGTCAACACGGATCATCCTTCCATCTTCTTGGGATACAATCAATCTACCCTTCATTGCTTCTGTTAGTACTAGTACATCCTGATTAAAGAAGAATTCTGTTCTCTGCTCAGGTGTTATTTCACCTTCTTGAGGAGGAACAATAGATGGTTCGCCCAATTTTCTTCTAGCTCTAGATTGTCTTCTTTCTTGCCCTCCACTATTTAATCGTTCTGGTAATTTAACACGAAGGGGCCTGAGATTATCAAAAGTAATTTTAGGGTCTCCAGAAAGATAATCTACTATGTATTGCGTTTCTGGATTTTTCCAACCCAACCCTACAATTTTCTTCTCTTCCCGCAATATACGATATGTTGAGACTTTTACAGGTTCATTTCCTGCTTCTCCAGCCTTAAGAATATCTATCCAGCAGTAGATATTTTGAGGGTCTGTATTAGGAGTAACCAATAACTCATCTCCTCCCGTTATTTGTGAATTGCCTGTAAGATTAAGCTTCAAATCTTGTACTGCTCCTAAAGAATATGGATGACCTTTAGGATTTAATCTTATTCTGAAAGGTGTTAGTTTAGAAAAAGTTATTCCATTTTCATCTTGTATAAAATCTACGAGCAGCTGTTCTTCTAATCCTCTCCAATACTTAGAATCAATTTTTGTGGTTGGTTGGTCTGGTCGTAATCTATAGGAAAGGAAGGAGGGACGCATTGCATTCTCAGTAATTTCTTCTGTAAACTCAATCCAATAATATGGTCTTCGTCCTACTTGAGCTACTCTTGGAATCACAAAAAGTTGCTCAGGCTCATACCCTAAGTAATGTGCAGGACTAATATTTAGGTAATAAGGGCCTTTCTTTCCTTCTTCAAGCCTACCTAAATATATTTGGTATTGACCACTTTCTCTTCTATATCTTCCTCTATCTAAATTTAGTCTAAAAATCCCTAATGAATCAAACTCAGCTTTTCTGAGCAAAAACCTATTTAATGCACTCAGTCCCTCTTCTTGAGTAAGTATGCGTCTAGATGCTGCATCAGAGCCAAATTCAACATCTCCATAAACTAAATCATGAAGATATTGATTAGCTTCATTTCTAGGTATTGGTACGAGCCTTCGCTCTGAAGGATCTGGCCTCGACTCTAAACCTTCTTTCATAATGAGGAATTATACCAATATCATCTAT
>JAMCTD010000050.1 GCA_023380995.1 Patescibacteria group bacterium | reverse complement strand
ATTCTTACCATCAATGAATTTGGCAAAAGGAAAAAAGCAAAAAATTAAAGAAACTATTGAAAAACACTTAGGAAAAATAGTAGAACCACTCCTTAAAAAAAGTAAAAAAGAATTTCTGCAGTATCTTGAGATGTCTGATGAAAAATGTTCTACTACTGCTTTATGTGTCTTTTCCTGGGATGCATTAATACTTTGTAATGATTTTACATTTAATGAAAAATTTAACATTGTAATAAATAAACTGAAAAGTGTTTGTGAAAGAAAAAAACCGTTGATTAAAAATACTACTTCTGGTCCTGTAAATCTTACACTAGCTTTAAAGTCTGCCCTTATTGACAATCTTGAAGCGCTTGATACAGAAGCCATACCTTATTTAAAAAAAATTATAAAAGGGAAAAATAAAAACGATGAATTTATTCAATGGATAACCATAGCTTTAGGGCGCCTTGGAGATAAAAGCGTTATAAATGATTTACTACAATTTAGTATAAATCAAAAAGCACCTTATTACATTCGCGAGGAATCACTTTATGCTTTATGTGACGGAGAATTAACAAATTATTTAAGTAAAGAAAAAGTAATTTATTATGCTAAAAAATGGTGGCTAAAAGACCCTTATTGTATCAAGTTAAAAGGAGAAAGTGATTTAATAATAACCAATCCTGAGTGGAAACGCGAAATAGTTTGTCCTGTGCGAGGTGGAGGAATTACAGTGCTTTGGAATATGAAAATAAAAGTAGATTGTGACTTAAAAAAATATGAATGTAAATTTCTTGAATAAAGTTACTTTAATGTTTCAAATTTTGAAAAATTAATTAGAACTATTTATAACTAACTTATAATTATAAGGATACAGTTATGAAAAAAATGATTAAAAAATTTTCAAACAACTTAAGCAAGCTAATAATTTTTGTTGTTTTGTTTTTAGTAATTCATATTTTGCCTGTTTTTTCCCAAACCCCTACCACTTTTTTTATCCCTCCTGACAGTGAATGGTATGACCAATCATTAAACAAGGTTCCATATTACAGAATAACTCAAGGACTTGTTGATGAGATATATACCAATGGAATATGTGTATGGGTAGTAACCGCCGGTAGTTATAAATCTTGTTGGAAACATATTTATCCCTTAACTACAAACAAAATATTTAACTCACCCCAGGCAGTAACAGCAATAACACCTGATATTTCTGTAGCACTTGATAATATGGTTACAGACAAAATCCCTCAACTATATGCAGTTGATTCTGGATATAACAGAGTTTTATATAATACTTACAACGATTGTCTGCTTTGTGCAGAACCACAAAAACATGGCTGGAATTCTTTTGGTTCATATGGAGAAGGAGAAGAAAATTTTAAAAACCCATATGGGATTACTGCCTATAAAGATGGCAATATTTACATAGCAGATACCTACAACCATAGAATATCAAAATGGAAAAACTACAAAGGAACAATAACTCATATTAGAAATTTTGGTAGTTGGGGTGATGGACAGGGTCAACTTAAAATGCCAATGGCAGTAACAATAGACAACTATGGCAATATATTTGTAGCAGATACAGGGAATAATAGAATACAAGTATTTTCACCATCTGGAGCTTTTGTTCGCCAATGGGGTAGTTTTGGTTCTGATGATGGAAAATTTAGTATGCCTTCTGGGATTCATTTTCGTAATGGGAATGTATATGTTTCTGATACTGGTAATAGAAGAATACAAATGTTTAATTCAAACGGAGGTTTTATAAAAAAAGTAGAATTAGAAGGAAACTATGGCATTCAAAACTCAATACTTAAAGGATTAGATACAGATTCATCTGGCAACCTATATGTTGTAGATGAAAACAATTCTAAAATTTATAAATTTGATAAAGATTTAAACTTTATAACCTCTATAGGAACCCAAGGCACTCAAAACCCACTTGAATTTAATCACCCAAGAGGAATAGCAATACATAAAGCAGCAGGAAGCAGAGTATTTATAACCGAAGAAACTGGTGGACAATACTATGCATCAGGTAGTGATTTAAAAGAATTTAGTGTTTCACCTAAAACATTTTCTCCCAAGGATCCTTTAAAGAACAAAGCAGAAATAACATATGAAATTACTGGAGAAAGTTATATTGAATTAGGAATTTGGAAAAATGAAAATTTAATTAAAAAGATAGTTGAACCCAATTTTGTTAAATCTACTGGGAAATATACTGTTAGTTGGAATGGGCAAAATGATAATGGAGACATTGTTACCGATGGAGAATACAAAATAAAAATAATTTTAAGAAGTCCTTACTGGTTAAATGATGATGGGACATACTATAAAATAAAAGAAGAAGAAACTACTGTTACAGTAGGAGACACTATTGCCCCTACATCCACCCTTACCCTTCCTACTTTTTCCTCAACATCATCATTTTCAGTAAACTGGTCAGCCACAGATGATAAATCTGGAATAGCTTATTATGACATTCAGTATCAAACACAAGATTATTTCACAAAAAACATAATTCAAGACTGGACAACTTGGTTAGCAAATACCACTAATACCCAACAAACATTTACTGGTAGCCTTGACAAAATTTATACTTTTAGAGTTAGAGCCTGTGATAAAGCAGGAAATTGTGAAAACTTTTCAGAAGAAAAGCAAAAAAGTATAGAAGTTTATGAGCCCTATTATGTATTGATAACTACAACAAATCTCCAAAACCAACCTTTAACTACAAATTTATCCATTTATCTTGGTACCTTAACAGAAGTTAGTGGCTACACACCTTTTACTACAACCTACACATCACAAGAAGGACGAGTAAATTTTACTTTGCCAAAAGGTAGAACTTATACCATAATGTTTTGTGGCGATGTAAAATATTTACCTGCCCGAGCAGTAATAAACACTACAAGTGGTGATTCAGTTGCAAGAAACATCAGAATCTATACCTCTGCTGAAGGAGGTGATTTAAATAGAGATGGCATAGTAAACTTAATGGATTTTTACTTAATGAAATCAACATATGGTAAATGTTTAATAAAACCCTCTACACCTCAATCCTCTAATTGTATGTCTCTTGAAGAATGGCAGGAAAAAGATGTGGATGGTGTCTCTTTAGAGGACCGAGACTTAAATAAGGATGGAAAAATTAATCTTGCAGATGTAGTAATATTGCTGAAGAACTATAAACCAGGAACGGATAGTTTATTTTGTTTGATACCACCAAAACTCCCATCTTCCAGAGATGTAGCCCTAACATTAGAACCATCAATAAGACCAGCAAAAGTAGGGGAAGTAATTAAGACCAAAATTCAGTTTAACTCCGAATACATCATAGGTGGGCAAGTTAGTCTTAACTTTGACCCAAAAATATTGCAAGTAGTAGATGAACAAGGCAACCCTACAACTACGCTTACAAAATCAGCTACTTTTGACCAAGTGATACTAAATGAAGTAGATAACGAGAACGGAATAATTACATATGCAGCGGCAAGACTACAAGTGCTTGATGAAATAAGAGGAGCTAACCTAGTAGAAATAAATTTTAAAAAGATAGCTGAAGGGGATACAGAGATAAAAATCTCACCAACAACTCCACCCCAAGCATTATCAAAAAACAAATTAGAAATAATAGTAAACACCAAGGGACAAGAAATAAAAGAAGGAATAGGGGTTATATATTTATCTCCATCAGCAAAGACAGTAGGAGCAGGGGAGATAGCAAAACTTGATATAATAGCCGATGCACCAGCACCAGTTGATGCAGTATTTTTTAAACTAAAATTTAATACTGAACATTTAGAAATAGTAGATGAAAATAATAATCCAGTGTGTGGGGAAATAGAAACAACCAAACTATTAGGTAATATGACTTCTTTTGGGCAAATCCCAATGGTAGAATGCTATGAGGAAAACGGACAAGTAAAACAAACTGGGACAATAAACTATGTTGGTGCCTTGTTTTTTGGATATACATCTGTTCCTTTGAAAATTGCCACTTTAAACTTTAAAGTTAAGAAAGATGACTTCTCAACCCTTTATTTTTATCCTGAAGAAGAACAATTTTTATCATTTACAGGAACAGATAACTATATAGCAAAGACACAAGGAGCATCAGTGGGCAACACCCCCGATATAGTTCCACCTACAATAACAAACCTATCAGCAACCCCATCAACAATACTACTTAATGCCAATCAAAAAACAGCCATAAACTTTAATCTTTCAGAACCAGGACTGGTAGAAGTAAAAATAAAAGATGAGAACCAAAACTTAGTTAGAACCTTTGTTCCTTCATTACCCAAACCATTTAGCCCCTTAAACCCAGTTCAAATAAACTGGGATGGAAGTTTAGAAAACTTGTGGTGGCAGCCAACAGAATATGTGCCAGATGGGATTTATACCATAGAAGTAAGTGCAACTGATTGGGCAGCAAATACTACAGTTGCTACTACAAAAGTTCAAGTATCAAGATTAAAGATAGAAAACCTACAAATAACAAATATAGCTAGAAGAAAAGCAACACTTAACTTTATTACTAACCTTCCGGCAAAAACAAAAATAAACTATGGAGAAGATTTAGACTATGGTTACCTCAAAGAAGAAGACCAATATTTAACCACCCACACTATAGAATTAACAGAAAACCTACAACCCGGCAGAACTTATCATTACTACTTAGAACTATCAACCCAAGAAGGTGCTAAACTATTAACAGAAGAAGACTATACTTTCACCACTTTAGCTAAACCTACAGGGAACATAATAATAAACAACGGAGAAAAATATACAAATAATACTTCTGTCCAACTATCATTACAAGCACAATCAGTTGCAGAATTTTATATAGCCCAGATGCGAATAAGAAACCAGAACAGCTACCAAATGAACTGGGAAGATTTTTTGGTTACCAAACAATGGGAACTAACTTCTGGTGAGGGAATAAAAGAAGTAACCGTGCAATATAAAGACAATAATAATGAAGACAGTGGATATTATTCAGATACTATAATTTTAGACACCACCCCACCCATCGCTCCAACAATAAGTGCCACCTCATTTAACTATCCAAATGTGTTATTAACTTGGCAGCCCGCAGCAGATAATTATGAAATAGCACATTATAAAATCCTGCGAAGTGCATTACCTATAACAGAGGAAACGAAAACCACAGCAGAAGTAATAGCAGATGTTTGTTTTCTGACTTCTGACTTCTGTTTTCTGACTTCTGGTTTCTCATTCACCGACACCACCGGCACAGCCGGACAAACCTATTTTTACGCCGTTACCTCAGTAGACGGTGCGGGGAATGAGAGTATGTTGTCTAATATAGCAACTGCTAAAGTAGGGACAATAACTGGGAATATTGTAGGACCTCAATACACCAATACACCACAAATAACAATAAATAACAATGTTTATGGGGTTGATAATTATACCATAACCAAAATGCAGTTCAGCAATGATGGGGAAATTTGGAGCGACTGGGAAGATTTTACTCAAACAAAAGAATGGACATTAAGTGAAAATGATGGAGAAAAAATTATTTATGCAAAATTTAAAGATAATGAAGATTATGTAAATGGACCATTTATAGCTAAAACTATATATGACACCACCCCACCCACTGCTAATTTTACTGCAGAAGTTATAGTTCCTAAAACTATTCCCCATCCTTACACAAAACTTGAATTTGCCGCTACTGACAATTTATCAGGAGTTGATTATATAAATGTTTACAGGTCAGAAGAACCTATAACCCAAGATAATAAACAAAATGCAATGTTGTTACTGGAAAAATTTAGGGATAGTTCTTATACAGATTATACTGTAGACCAGGGACATACTTATTATTACCTTATTGAAGTATACGACAGGGCAACCAACAAAGCACTTTCCACTGGTAA
>JAMCTD010000049.1 GCA_023380995.1 Patescibacteria group bacterium | reverse complement strand
TCCGTCAAAAAAAAGTGTTACCAACAGGTCTGTGGCAGACAGTGAGGAGGTAGGATGGCCTGATCCTGCTTTTGTGCTTACCAGCAGGCTATCATACCGGACATTTTTTGCAAGTTCTTTCAGTTTTAAAATTTTGCTATCAATTTCTGGTTTATCTTCTCCCATTTTCTATCAGATTACCATAAGATAGTATAATATTTAAATGGCAATTGATACATCAATTTATGGGAAGACTATTTCTAATTGTAAATACCTCCCGTTCAACCATTAGGTATTTATCTGCTGGTTGATTCTGCTTTTCTTTCTCCGTTGTGTCCTTTGTCTGAAGATTCCTTACCGCGTAGTATTGAGCCTACTTTATGATGGAACAACATCTCTGCTCCACCGCGAAGCAACATACCAGCTTTATCCCTTAAGCCAAATGCTACTTCTTTTGCTTTTTCCCTGCTTTTTTTATCAGACAAAACTCTGGATGTTGCCGCAGCTACTCCTGCTCCGATAATTGCTCCTGCTAACCCTGCAGCCAAAGGGTTCATCTGCCTTTTATCGTTTTCCATTTCCCTCACCTCCATCCTAAAATGGTAACAAAGATATTTAAGAGAGAAATCAAAGTATAGTAAGAAATCCATATGAGTGGTATAAATTAATAGAGGGGGTGATGAAAATGAATAGCTTAAATAAACAAAAAGTAGCTCTTATTTTTGCAGTGTTTGGGGGTGGATGGCATTTATTATGGTCATTATTAGTGTTGCTTAAAGTGGCACAGGGAATTTTGGATTTTATCTACAGGATACATATGCTAAATAACCCTTTTAGGGTTAGTCCGTTTAATCCAACTACTGCCATATTATTAATTATTGTAACTACTGCCCTAGGATACGGGATGGGATGGGTATTTGCTGCTTTGTGGAATAAGTTACATAATGGTTAGGCTTTAGCCGTGGTAGTTCATATAGTAGAAGTTGGTGTTTCTGCGGGGGATTCAGGCATTAGTATACCATCTGATGGTGTAGTGTTTGGTGTGGGTGAAGGAGTTGGGCTGGGTGAGGATGTAGCGGTTTCTCCAGGTCCTCCACCTATTCCAGGAGCCACTCCCGGGGAGGTTTGGTTAACATTGCGGTTTGCAGCAATCATGCTATATAAAATGCTGCCCAGTAATAACAATCCTGCAATTATTAATACGGGAACCCAAATGCTTCTTGGTTCCCTATCACTTCTATAATCTCTTTCTTCTCTCTCATCCACACACTTATTATCCTAAAGTTAATTAATATCTTATGCAGAATTATTAAAGAGAAGTGTAAGAAAAATGGTTTAGGAAAACTTAAATTCAGGGTAACTTCTTTTAGATAATAAAAATGTGGCAGCTAACCAGCCAAACAAAAATCCCCCAACGTGTGGCAGAAAAGCTACTCCTCCTACATCAGGGTTTGCAGAGATAGAAGCTACACCATTGAACAATTGAGTTATAAACCAGTAGAAAAGCAGGATGTAAGCAGGGATATCAATGATGGTAATAAAGATTAAAATAAAAACTAGGGTCTTAATTTTATTATTTGGATAAAGGGCAAAGTATGCCCCAAGTATGCCAGCCACTGCTCCGGATGCCCCCAGCATAGGGATGGAAACAGAGGGAGTGATTACATATTGGGTTAAAGCTGCCACAATACCAGCCAGGACATAAAAAATAGGAAAAAATATAAACCCAAAAGCATACTCAATATTATTCCCAAATACCCACAAAAATAACATATTGGAAATGATGTGTAAAAAACCAGCATGCAAAAATTGGCTGCTGACAAGCGGAATCAGGGTATTAATCCTAAAAAAATCAACTTTTTGGGGGGTTAAGGCATATTGGGCAATCAGGTTATCAGGATTAGGTGCTATCAACTCAAGATAAAAAACATAAGCATTCAGTAAAACTATCACTATTACCCAAAAAGGAAACTTTAGTAACGACTTACTATCTTTTATGGGAAGCATTAAGTAAGAGTTTAAAAAAAATACTTAATAGGGGCACAAGAACTAGGTAAGAATGATGTAAAATAGTAAAAGATAGCATCTATGAAAAAAATACTGCTTTTGATTTTATTCCTGGTCATCCTAGGTTTTGCGGTTAAAGCAAACCTGCCTTTTTTAATAAATCTAATCTCTTATTCTTTTTGTGATAATCCTATCCACTTTAGAGTAGATACAGTTGACCCCAGGTTTAACTTATCAAAAGACACGTTTTTGTCTGATATCAATCAGGCAGCTGAGCTTTGGAACTCTGCTATAGATAAAAATTTATTCATTTATGATCCAAAAGGAGACTTAAGCATCAATTTAATATATGACCAAAGACAATTTCTAACCAGTAAGATCAGCCAGCTCACAACTACTGTTCAATCTGAAAAACAATCCTTTAAACCTAAAGTTGAGGAATATCAAAAACTTTCTGCTGATTTTAAACAAAAGCTAGACAACCTTAATAGTGAAATAGAATCCTGGAACAGTAAGGGTGGTGCCCCTCCAGAAGAATACAGCAAATTAACCGCTCAGCAAAAAGAGTTGCAAACTGAGGCAGATAATTTAAATGCTATGGCACGTAGTCTGAATACTTCTGCCGATGCATACAATTCCCAAATTGACCAGCTAAATCAAACCATAGGCTCTTTTAATGATACTTTGGAACAAAGACCAGAGGAAGGGATATACAAAGGTCCGGAAGACAGGATTGTTATT
>JAMCTD010000048.1 GCA_023380995.1 Patescibacteria group bacterium | reverse complement strand
TCCACTGTGATAACTACAGTATTCCTGCTCATGGATTTTTCCTGATTGCCAATTATGATGCAAATAATTCAAAATCAGCTTTAAATGTCCAAGCAGATTTAAAGGCTGTAAATATTAACTTTAATAACAACTATGAAGATAATGGGCCTTTAGTGTTAAAAGACAAAGATCAAAATATTATAGATTCCACACAAACTTCTTCTAGTTGGCCGGTAGGGTACCTACAAAATTCAGCTGGTTTACACCAATCTATGGAAAGGAATGATATTCCAGGGGATGGGGTAGTGCCTGGTAATTGGCACACTTGTACCAGCGTAGGTTGTACATCAACAGCTTATTGGGATAGCGTAGGTAACAATTATGGTACTCCCAAAGGGGCAAATTTATCAGGAGAAGTACCGCCTGCTCTTGTGTTATCTTCTGATGGAAAATCACTTTCTTTTAAGGCAACAGAATTAGCCAAGTTTAAAAAACTATCTTATGAGTTAACTTATGATACAGATACTATTTCTGATGGTGTAATTGGCAGTGTTGATCTTTCAGGAGAAAATGAATATGAGAAGAGCGGTATAACTTTAGGGACTTGTTCAACCGGAGGTACTTGCAGTTATCACAGTGGAGTAAAAAATATTAAACTTATTGTTAAGTTGGAAAACAGCGAAGGTATTATTACTACTTTAGAAAAAACCCTCCCTTAAGATTTTCTTGCTCTAGCCGTGATAAAATACAGTGAAAGACAGTTTGCCGAAGTGGCTCAGTGGTAGAGCAGTGCTTTCGTAAAGCACGGGTCGTGGGTTCGATTCCCACCTTCGGCTCCCCTTTACATTCCCATCCTAGAAATTGTTTCCTGGATTTTATCCATACTTTGGGTCATCTGGCTTCACTCCTTTAAAAGATTTATCTACATAATAATTCAGCAGTAAAGTTTGTTATCCAATCAAAATCTTATCCAGTTACTCAACCTTTAGGCACAACTTTCCAAATATTTCCAAGGATAAAACTAGTTAACCTAAAGAATTGTTATTTGGTCAATAGATATTATGATAGGTATTCTAAAATTGAACTAATAATAAAGAATCAGAAACAAGTTCTGCCCATAAAATTACCTATCCTGATTGGGCCATTTGAAAGTGTTAAGGTAAACTAAAACTTTATTTACTACTTTCCACCAAACCTTGTTTGGCTATCTGATTTTGAGGATCAAAATTTAAAATCTCAACAAAAACTGCTTTTGCTTTTTCCTTATCTTCCATCACCAGATAAGTAACCCCAAGATTAATCCTTAGATTAAGGTTTTTAGGGTTAATTTGAATGGCTTTTTGGATGTTCTCCAAAGCTAAATCATACTTTTTTTGTTTAAAATAAATTGCTGCTATATTTTGATAAGACTGCCAAAGGTTGGGATTGTATTTTAGGGCATTTTGGTAATTTTCCAAAGCTTTATCTGGTTGTTCAAGCTCTGTATAAGTATTTGCCAAATTATGATAAGCATCACCATAATTAGGTTTTAATTCTATTGCCCTTTGGAATTCTTTCAAAGCTGCCATTCTATCCCCGTGCCTTCCATAGACATCACCTAAATTATTGTGAGTATTAGGTGAAGAGGGGGAAGTTTTGCCTGTGGCTATCCATAAATTATCCTCATTTTTCCAATCAATATTTCTGACAATAGTTCTTGCGGAAAGTAAAATTATTATTAAGCTGATTAGAATATAACTGATTTGTTTAAGTTTAGGATGCTGACTGATTTTATCAAACCCTAAAGCTACTAAAGCAAACAAACCCACAACTGGCAAATACAGATATCTTTCTGCCACAATCCAGTTAAGTCTAAAAGGAGTAATCCGATCTGCAAGCGCTATTAAGAAAAATGAAGACCAGAAAAAAATAAATTTGTTCTTTTTAAAACTGATTAAGATTGCGATGAAAAAAGCCAGTGTTACCAGAGACCTTAAAATAAACTGGATTTGACCAAAGTTTAGTTCCGAATGATAAAGCGTTAAAGTTTTAGGGAATAAAACCAGTTCAAAGTAGGAAGTTATTGCGACAGGAAGAAGTACAAATGGGTTATCAATGCCGCCTGTCTGGTAGTGAGTTGATTTAAGAGTAGCTTCACGCTCCGAGAGAGCGCTTACCGAAACCAAAACAAAAACTATTGATAGCAGCAAATAAGGGATTGTTTTTGGCCAATTCTTTTTTAGATTGCCAAACGCCAGTTCCCAAAGAGGAAAGACCAAAAAAAGTGATACAGGCATTTGTGGATGTGACATAAATGTCAGATAGAAGCTGATGATAGAAGCCAAGTAATATTTCTTGCCTTTCTTTGAAAGAATGTAAAATATGAAAGAGAGTAAGAAAAAGAAGGCGTATTGGCTGTACATGCCACCTGAAATCCACACAACTCCTTCAGAAATTGCCGGATGAACAGCCAGTAGTGTTGCTGCAATAATTGCTACTCTTTTAGAAGATATTAGATTAAATAAGATGTAAACAGAAAAAACTGTGGCTATATGAAAAAAGATATTAATAGACCTGAATAGAAAAGGGCTTAATCCTCCGATAGTATAGACTAACCAATATAACAGGGGTCTAAGAAAGCCTGGATGGTTAAAAACATTACCAAAGTTACCTATATTAGGATTTTGGACTATTTCAGCAAGGTCGTCTGATAAAAAAACATTATTTAACGAATTACCATATGTAACAATTACCAAAAGAAGTAAAAGCAGGAAAATCGGCCAGTGTTTTTTGATCACCTAGAAAGTATACAAAATTATCGGGGGATAACCAATACCGTTCCCGGTTCGATGAGGTCCGGGTTTGAGATATTGTTTGCTTTCGCTATGCGTTCGAATGCGGAGATGTCACCATAAGCTCTGCCGGCTATCTTAGACAGCCAATCTTCTTCAACCACAGTGTATTTATCTCCTTCAATTCTGGGCCCCCAGATAGTAGTGTTACCCCCTCCTGTCCCTAAGCTTTCCTGGGTTTCGGCAGAAACAGATGCTTCTGGCGCAGATGCTTCTGGTGAGGCTTGAGCTTGTTGAGTTTCCAGCTTGGGGATTTTAATAACCTGTTCGGCTTCGATTTGATCGGCATTTGTTAAATTGTTTGCTTTGGCAATCTCCGTATATTTATATCCATCCTGATAGTATTTTTCTGCAATACTAAATAAAGTATCTCCCTCTTTAACAGTATAATTGCCGGGAAGTTTGTCCGGTGAAACGTTTTCTTGTTCACTTGTCTGGCTTTGTTGAGCAGGGCCTAAGCTGGCCTTATTTCTGTTGAAGTAATTAAAAACTAAGATACCAATCACCAAAATAATTAGCGCGCCTAAAACTAGGCTAACTTTGGATTGGTTAGTCTGAACCTCATTTTCAAGTTTTTCTAAATAACTCTTGTTATTAGAAGAAACTTTCTTTGTATTGATAGAAGTTTTCTTTACCATTTTTATGAGCAGATTAGGAGGCAGTTTTCTTACAGGTACGTTTTAATCTAAATTCACTTAATTGTCAAGAGGGCAAATTATTTGGTACAATACCTGCAGTTTGGGGCCGTAGCTCAGTTGATTAGAGCGCCTCCCTGTCACGGAGGAGGTCGCGGGTTTGAGTCCCGTCGGCCCCGCATAGGCACGAAAAATTAATACTCTCCAGAAATCTGCTGAATTATTAAGCTAAAAGTGTTCCAGTCTTGTTAATCTAGAATAATCCTATAGTTGAATTTGCTTCTGAAACCTGATATAATTCCCAGTCTAATAGTAATCAGATATGGCTGAACGTATAAATGATTTAAGAACAATAGTAATCCCACGAGAGCATACGCAATTCCCTCAAGACTTACGAGTAAATGTAATCCCTATAACTGATCAATGGTTAATTTCTCCTGAAAGAACATGGAATGAAGTTGATAGGGTATTAGAAGGACGTCTTCAAGGAATTCAATCTCAATTTCTCTTTGAAGATGGTAAACCAACTCCAATGACCAAAAAGTATGGGTTAGAACGATCTCCTAGTGGAAATGCTATCAGATTTCTTACTTATGTTGAACTCTTAGATGAATATACCCAAGGCCATGAATTTTTTCTTTCAAAAGCAAAAGATGCTCGCGAGGTTTATGAGAATGAAAAAGAAAGAATCAAAAAAAGTGGAATAAAGCAAAGTAAAGCACAAAGATTTGTACAAAATCTCTGGGTTAGTAAATATAATCCTCAAATTCTTAAAAATAATAAGCAAGCAGAAGAATTAGAAAGAGTAAAAGATTTAATTCTACGAAAGGCTGTCTTGGACATTTTTTCGGTACAAAATAATGCTACAGAGACTGGTAACCCCTTGATTGCTGATGCTTTTCCCAGAATGGTAGAGGAGGTAAAAGTATCATTTGATGAAAATAGAAATCCGCTAAATGAGGAATTTAAGCAAAGAAAGCCTATTGAACAATTTATAAACTCATTGGCTACTTACCTCTCAAAAACAAGCGATGGAGGACTATTTGCAAGATATGAATATAGGAAATCTCCAAATATGATTTTAAAAATAGAGGATTGTAAAGTCTTAGATGCCTGTCTAGAACAAGCATTAGATGTAGCGAATTTAATATCTTCTCCTGCTACAGAAACTCTTCTGAGTCATTTAAGTAAAGCATATTTTACCTTTCTTCGACGCAGGCTTTTACAAAAAACCAGTTTAGGAAGCGACTCCTATCCTTATGCGTCATTGCTATACGACCTTTTTACAACGGTTATATATCGAGGAAGGCCCGTGATGTTAAGTAATATTTCAGATTTTGTGGATGCCCATTTTGCTGATTTAATGCATTCTATACCAGCAAGGAATGAATTTACAGCTATTGGCAGTGAGAGGATTCCTGCCACAGTTACTATGTATAACACATTAGGTCAAAGACCTGATTTGTTACGGTTAGATCCATTAAATCTAGAAACTGTTAGTAAACTACCTGAATCAGTAATTCAATTTCATACAGAGGATGCCTGTAGGTTATACAACGGCTTATGGAGAGTTGCTAATATGTACAGATATGAGGGTAAGGAACGGATTAAACATTCTCAAGCAATAGCCGCTGCCGTAGATTATATTGATGCCACATATAGTCCAGACAAAATTTACCTTACAGATGAGAGGTATGAGCATGTCAGATCTTTCCTTGGTTTGCTCCCGCTTCCTTCAATATTGCGTCAAAAAGGTATAGAAATCGACTTATTAATGCTATTACCAGGGGAAATAAGACGACGAAAATTAAAAGAACCCTCAATTGCAGGTATGATAGCTGATTACCAAAGGCTTATCTCCGGTCCTCTAGCTACTGATACACTCGCTGCTACAGAGTTGCTTACTCGACAATATCTAATAAATCTTCCCGAATTTATGAAAGAAATACCAAATCCCGAAAGAATTGATAGAGAAAATGGCTTTTTATGGAATGAAACTTTAGATAAACCTCTTTGGTTTGTCTCTCCAAGAGGAGATCGTTATTCGAAGAAAAGAGATCATCAATTAGAAGGTCTTGGTATTGAATCAATTACTTTTAACATTGATCGAGCTTATCCTCGAGAACATAGAGTAGTTGTACGACTAGTTGGATTAGACATGCCTCTTGAATATTGGTTAGATACAAATCGAAAATTCCTTAGTGTTGCTCATCTCGCAATGCCTGTTGACCCAACCTCACAAAACAGATTTGTAAATTTATTACTTAAAAGATTATATTTAATTACTTCCGGTCTACTTGCTAAAGAGCAGGAGCGTAAAGGTGCTGAAGCTGGAACACGAGTAATAGAGTATAAAAGGGCCCATTATAGAAAATTACAATCTACATCACTAAGACCCATTACTATGGAATCACATGAAGCTTTAATGCATGCTAAAGAAGTCAAAGAGGATTATGGAATTGATATTTTTGCAGAGATAAAAAGAAGAAGAGCATTGGGAACCTTGAAGCCTAATGAATATCTTACATTTGTTAGAGAAACGCAACCTAGAATAGTTGC
>JAMCTD010000047.1 GCA_023380995.1 Patescibacteria group bacterium | reverse complement strand
ACATTGCATCTGCCACCACCTATGCCAGCAAATCAACCGACATCAACTCAACCACCATATCTTCAATCTTCATCAAGTGACCCTAAAAGACTGATTGTATGGTTTATAATGGGGCTTGTGGCAGTAGCTCTTTTGGTGGGAGGTACTTATGTATTCCTAAGCAAGCAGGCTGCTGTTGCTCCAACTTCCCAAACTATTGTTACCCAACAAGCACGGACACAATCATTAGAGGTTCCTCAGGAGAATTTAGAAGCTGATTTAAATAATCTAAATGTGGATACTGCAACAGATAGTGATTTTACCTCAATTGATCAGGATCTCTCCCAGCTCTAAGAGAGGATTTAAGCTTTTAATGTTTTCTTTTTTGAAGGACTTCTTTTAGCTTTAGTTATTTTCTCAACATTCACAATCTCTTCTATCTTATCAACAGCATTAGGAATTAACATTGCTAATATTCTATCAAGCTTATTGTTTAAAACTTCAAATTGTTCATTATATTGAGGTTGGGGTTGAAGGCGGGGTTGGAATTGTTCCCTATTTCTGTTTCCGCCCTCCTTTTTATCTCCAAAACAATTACTGCAATAGACCGGTTTTTCACCACTTGGTTGAAAAGGAACTTTGCAATTGTTTCCACACTCATCACAAACAGCATCAAACATCCTTTTTTCTTCAAAATTAGATGGTCTTGAATCAGAGTTACGGTTTTTTTCAAAACAATTGCTGCAGAAAATAGGTTTGCCGCTGGTTGGCCTAAAAGGCACTTCACAGCTTTGTCCGCAATTATCACAAACTGCCTGGTGCATCTGAACAGGCCTTCTTGAACCCCTATTAAAATCTCTTCTTTCAAAACCTCTTCCTCCACCGGATCTATTACCACGGTTAAAATTTGCCATAGCGCATATTGTACCATTTAATCAGTAAAAATGTGTAAGCAAAAAGAAAAGGTGGTATAGTACATCAATATTTAATCTTCTCCGTCCAAAATTTCTATTTATCTTTTGTATTGTATTGTTGGGGTTTGTTGCCGCATATTTTATTTATTCACAAAGCAACAAGCCTCAACCTAAATTTGCTGCTCCTAAAGCTGTTAATGTTTTAGGCAAAGAAAAAGTGAAATACCCCCAGGATCATACCATTGTTATGGTTGGTGATTCTATGACAGAAACTTTGGGTAACAGTGACGAGCTTAAAAAATTCCTGTCTGATTATTACTCCGGTAAATCTTTTGAAGTTTTAAATTACGGGTTTGGCGCCACAAACATTTTGTCTGTAATGGATAGAGTAACCCAAGAAACAGAACATGGCAGGAAGTTTAGGCCAATTGAAGAAATTGATTATGATTTAATCCTGCTTGAATCCTTCGGCCAAAATCCGCTTTCAGAGTATAAATTAGAAGAAGGATTGCAGCGTCAAACCCAGGAGCTCGATAAAATTGTAAGTACGCTTAAAGAAACAAATCCTAGAGCAAAAATTGTTTTTGTAGCCACTATCTCTCCAAATAAAGTAATTTTTGCTCAAAATCAGGTGGATTTATCAGCCACAAAGCGTGTTGAATGGGTTCAGGAAAGAATAGCTTATATGAAAAACCATATTGCCTATGCTAATAGCCATAATATCCCTGTTGTTAATATTTTTGAAAAATCACTTTTGGAAAATGGTGATGGGAATCCTGATTATATTAGCACTGATGACTATATTCACCCATCACCCACAGGAATTGTTTTTATCAGCAGGCAAATTGCAGATTTTATCTATAACAACAGCATTTTCCCCCACTAACCTTATTTGTGTGACAGATTATTTGAGTTTATACTATGCAAATGGTAAATAGTGGGAATACTTATGATGTAATTGTAATTGGTGGAGGAGCCTCTGGAATGATGGCTGCTGGACAGGCAGGTAAACTTAAGAAAAAAGTACTTATTATTGAGAAAAATGAGCAGCTTGGGGAAAAGCTTAAAATAACTGGTGGTGGCAGATGCAATGTTACCAATGCTGAGTTTGACACAAGGGCTTTTTTGGATAACTACGGCGAAAGTAAAGACTTTTTGTACTCACCCTTTTCAAAATTCAGCGCTAAGGATACTTTTTCATTCTTTGAATCTCTTGATCTTCCTTTGGTAGTACAGGCCAGAAACCGTGCTTTCCCTTATTCAGAAAAAGCCTTTGATGTATGCAAGGCACTTGAAGAAAACTTAAATAAAAATGGTGTGCAAGTTATAACTGGTTGTACGGTTAAAAAAATTATTCATCAAGGTGAAACCATAACAGGTATAGAAACAAACAAGGGAAACTTCCTGGCAAAATCCTTTATATTGGCAACAGGAGGCGTATCTCACCCTGAGACAGGCTCAACAGGAGATGGGTTTAAGTGGCTTGCAGAACTTGGCCACACAATAAAAACCCCATCTCCCTCTATAGTTCCTCTGGAAGTAAAAGAGGAATGGGTAAAAATGCTTTCAGGAATTTCTCTTTCATTTATGAAAATAACTTTTTACCTTGAGGGCAAAAAACAATTTTCTAAACTTGGGAAAGTGCTGTTTACTCACTTTGGCCTGTCTGGTCCTTTGATTTTAAATTCAGCAAGCAAGATAGGGGATTTATTGCAGTCCGGAAAAGTAACAGCCTTAATTGATGCTTATCCTGATACAGACCTTGGAGCTTTGGATAGGAGTATCATTAATATATTTAACAATAACAAAAATAAAACCTTAAGGACTGTTTTTAAAGATATTGTGCCTTTAGGCACTGCTCCCGGTATTCAAGCTTTGCTTTTGGATATTGATTTTGATACCAGGGTACACAGCATTTCCAAAGAAGACCGTAAAAAAATTGTGAATTTACTTAAAAATTTGCCTGTTACAATCACAAACTTAATGGGGTATGACCGGGCTGTAATTGCAGATGGAGGGGTATTGCTTACGGAAATAGATACTAAAACAATGAAGTCAAAGATTATTAAAAACCTTTATATTACGGGAGATTTGTTAAATATAAACAGGCCTTCAGGAGGGTTTTCCTTGCAGCTTTGCTGGACAACAGGTTTTGTGGCAGGAAACTCGGCAGTATAAGCAACAGTTATTTAATCCCAAGCAGCTCAGCTTCAAAAATTAAAGTGGAATTTAGGAGGAATACACCTATTCCGCTCTTGATATATTAGGACAACTTGTCATAATTAAATAATGAATAAACGGTGGTTAGGGATATTGCTTTTACTTATTATCATGGGAGCTGGATATTATTTATATACAAAAAACAGCAACCAGATTTATCAGGTAGCTCCTCAAAATATCAACCCAGCGCCAACTACTACTAATACTTCTTTTCAGGAAAGTGATGACAAAAAGGCAATTATTGAAACGGCTAACTCATTCTACCAAAAATATGATTCTTGTATGAAAAATCCTCCCGCAGAAGCCAAAGACAGGGTGGGGGAATATTGTCAAGGAAATTTGGGTCTTACCACTACAAATTTTGTTGGTAATCTGGAAAAAGGTGGAACTGCCAAAGCAGGAGCTGACCCTGTTGTTTGTGCCCAAAATTTTCCGGAAAACATCACAGTTAGTCAGGATATTCAAATTAATACTGATCAGGCAAAAGTATCTGTCAACGAAAAGTTTGGCCCTACGCAAGTTACTCCGCAGATAGAACTTCTTAAAAAAGACGGAGTATGGAAAATTGATAATATAGTATGTGTTGTACCCTAAGCGGGTTTGTAAAATTTCCTTAAAAACAGGAGTAACAGTTATCCAAAAACAAGAGTTTGCAAAAAGAACTTCTATAGAAGCAATCTCCACCCTGCAGCCAAAATTATAAAAATCCTAAGGTCAATTCTTTGCTTAAACAAACCGATGGGTACTTATTAACTACTAAAAGGGTTGTGGATTAATTCGTCTGCGTAAATAACTTCCCGAGTATTCCTTATTTCTATTATCTCCAGGAATATTAGTAAGAAATTCTGCCAGATTAACAAACCTCATATTAGATCCATCTAGGTTTGCTAAATATAAATTGCGGTCCTGTAAAAAAGAGATTGTAGGATTTTTACTAGACCAACGGAGGTTATAGACCGTTTGTATATCAAAGTCTGGTCTTGGTAAAGTAACGACAGAAACTTCTTGACCTTGTAAATTAAAGATACGGAGTACCCCAGGTTTATCTA
>JAMCTD010000046.1 GCA_023380995.1 Patescibacteria group bacterium | reverse complement strand
GACCTTTTAATAGTTCGGCAAACAGCGTCTCTGGACTCTTTTCAACCATACACTTATCTTACACCTTAGAGTCAAATTTTATATACCCAACCACCTGGCTGCCATTTAAATGTCGTTGCATGAAATTCAAAAATTATGGTAATCATTTACCATCTAAAGTGGGAAAATGCTCTATTGGCTGCTGCGACTTTTTGCATATCATCTTTTTTCTTAATAGCCAAACCTGTGCCATTGCTTGCATCCAAAAGTTCTGCTGCCAGTTTTTTGTCAAACGAATGATATTCTTTATTAGACCTTGATCTTGCTCCGGTTATAATCCATCTGATTGCCAAAGCCTCTTTCCTATCACCCCGGACTTCCACAGGCACTTGATAGGAAGCTCCTCCAATTCTTCTGGGTCTTACTTCCATCTTGGGAACAACATTAGCAATAGCTTTTTCAAAAACAGCCAAAGGCTCACTTTTAACTTGCTCTTTTATATTATCCAAAGCTTGGTAAACTAATTTCTCAACTACTGATTTATTACCGCTAACCATAATTTTATTAATGAATCTTGTGAGCAACCTTGACCCGTATATTGGATCTGGCGGTAATATTTTTTTTGGTGCTTTCTTACTTCTCATGTTTTTCCTCTTAAGCTGCCGGGGCTGCAGCTTTTGGTGCTGCTGCTTTGGGCGCCGCTCCTCCACCACCAGCCTTCGTACCATATCTGGATCTGCCTTGTTTTCTACCTACCACTCCTGCTAAATCATACTTTCCTCTAACTAAATGATATTTAACTCCTGGCAAATCCTTAACCCTTCCTCCCCTGACTAAAACGATCCCGTGTTCTGCCAAAGAATGTCCTTCTCCCTGAATATATGCCGTAACTTCAGTTCTATTGGAAAGTCTCACTCTGGCTACTTTTCGCAAAGCTGAATTTGGTTTTTTAGGAGTCATTGTTTTGACCAAAGTGACCACTCCTCGCTTTTGAGGGTTAAAATCCTGTGTGTATTTGCGGTCTTTAGCATTAAAACCACGGCGAAGTGCTGTAGCTTTAATCTTTTTGGTAACTTTTCTTCTACCTTTTCTGACTAACTGGTTGATTGTAGGCATTTTATCCTTCTATCTTAGCTCTCTCTTTATTTGTGGGAATAAGCCTGCCAATTATAACATTTTCTTTCAAGCCTATCAGCTTATCCAACTTCCCGGAAATAGCAGCATCTGAAAGTATCGAGGTAGTTTCCTGGAATGAGGCAGCAGACAGGAAGCTTTCTGTTTGCAGGGAAGCTCTGGTGATTCCTAAAATAACAACTTCTGCTGTTGCCGGTTCACCACCGCCTGCCAAAATCCTTTTATTCTCTTCTTCAAACCTGATTTTATCAACAATCTCACCCGGCAATAGATTAGTGTCACCTTGGCTTTCAACTCTCACCTTGTCTGACATTTTTCTTACTATTACTTCAAAATGCTTCTCGTTAATAGGCACGCCCTGAGATTCATAAACAGATCTTACCTCGTCAACAATATAGCGCTGTGCAGCCCTAAGTCCTTGAATTCTTAAAGTTTCCTTAACATCTACATGTCCTGAAGCCAAAGTTGTTCCTGCATCAATTAACTGACCTTCTTCTACTAATAAAGTAGAGGTGGCAGGAATAATATATTCTCTTTCTTCGTGAGGCTTCTGTGTTGTTCTGACTCTCACTCTGACACCACCGTCTTCGGTTTCTACAACTGAAACCTTACCGGCGATTTCAGATATAGGAGCCACAACTTTAGGAGTTCTGGCTTCAAATAATTCTTCCACCCTGGGTAAACCTTGAGTAATATCCAATCCCACAATTCCTCCTGTGTGAAAAGTACGCATGGTCAATTGTGTGCCCGGTTCACCGATGGCTTGAGCAGCTACCACCCCTACAGGCGTACCAATATTTACCAGTTGTCTGGTAGTAAGGTCAAAACCATAACAAGCACTACAAATTCCATACCGTGCCTCACAAATTAAAGGAGAACGGGCAAACACTTTAACTACTGCTGCTTTAAGCATCTGGGAAACTGCATCTTCTGTAATAATGGTGCCTTTTTTAACAATTACTTTTCTGCTCTTAGGCTCCAACACATTCTCCGAAGCAATCCTGCCTAACAGCTTCTCTCTGATCCTATTGAAACTGTTTTTTGATATCTCATATTCAAGTGAAGCTGAAGTTCCGCAGTCATCCATTCTAATAATAACATCGTGCGCAACATCTACTAATCTTCTGGTCAAATAGCCTGCATCAGCTGTTTTTAAGGCTTTATCTGCCACACCCTTTCGGGCTCCTCTTGCTGAAGTGAAGTATTCAAACACGGACAAGCCCTGTCTATAGTTTGATTTTGTAGGAAGTTCAACAATTTTACCTGTTGGATCAGTAGACAAACCTCTCATAGCAGAAAGTTGTTTTGCCTGATCTCTGCTACCTCTTGCTCCTGCCTCAACCATCATTCTGATTGGATTTCTAAGACCCAAATAATCCCAGGTCGCATTTGCCAACTCTTCTGTTATCTTAATCCAGACCATTTGGGAAAGCTGAGATTTTTCCTGAGGAGTAATTAAACCTTTAGCAGTATTGCCTTCAATTGTTTCAATCTCTTTTGCTGCCTTATCTAAGTATTTTTGTTTATCAGGCACAACTTTGGCATCAAAGATGGAGATAGAAATACCGGCAATTGTGGCTCCCCAAAAACCAATGGATTTAATATTATCAATAAGCTCTGTTACTTCTGTTTTACTTAATGTTTCTGTAGACTTTAAGATAATATCCCTAATAGTTAATCCTTTGATAACTGAATTCAAAAATCTCATTTGTGGAGGCAAAACTTGATTAAATAACAACCTGCCAACTGAGGTTTCAATAACTTCACCATCAATTCTGACTTGAATTCTTTGCTGGACACCAATCTTACCTAAACGGAAAGCCCTAATTGCGTCCTCAGTAAGCATAAAAAACTTGGCTGTCTCATCTTTCTGGCTTTCCTCCATAAATGTCAGATAATAACAACCTAATGCCATCTCCCTGTTTGGCACGGTAATTGGCTGGGCATTAGCCGGACTGAAGATATTGTCTTTAGCCATCATCAAATCCCTTGCTTCTTGTTGAGCCTTAGAAGATAAAGGTACGTGAACTGCCATCTGATCTCCATCAAAATCAGCATTAAATCCGGCACAAATACAAGGGTGGATAGCAATTGCATTACCATCAACTAAAACCGGGAAAAAGGCTTGAATACCTAATCTGTGTAAAGTTGGGGCACGGTTTATTAAAATTGGATGGCCGGTAATAATCTCCTCTAAAATATCCCAGACTTCAGAAGGCCTAAGTTCCAAAACATTTTTTGCTCCTTTAACATTAGATGCCAACCCTCTGGCAATCATTTCACGAAGGACAAAAGGCTTAAACATCTCCAAAGCCATTTCTTTTGGAAGTCCAACCTGATCTAAGCCCAATTTAGGCCCAACTACAATAACTGATCTTCCTGAATAATCCACTCTTTTACCCAACAGGTTTTGTCTGAATCTTCCTTGTTTACCCCGCAACATGTCAGAAAGGGAGCGCAAAATATGGGTAGTAGCAGGTCCTCCGCGTCTTGAGGTACGGGAAGTTGCGTCAATTAAGCTGTCTACCGCTTCCTGAAGCATTCTTTTTTCATTTCTTAAGATTATTTCCGGAGCACCAAGATTAATTAACCTGTTTAAACGGTTATTTCTATTAATCACTCTTCTGTAAAGATCGTTTAAGTCTGAGGTGGCAAATCTACCTCCAGGTAGTTGTACCATAGGCCGAAGGTCTGGTGGCAAAACCGGCAATACCCGCACAATTAACCAGGCAGGAGATATACCGGACGAGCGCATCCCTTCAATAACACGGAGTCTTTTTGTAGCTTTGATATGTTTTTGCCCTGTGGATTTTCTGACCTCTTCCCGCAAATTTGCTGATAATTTATCCAAATCCAACTTCTCAAGTACTTCCAAGAATGCTTCTGCTCCCATTCCTACCTTAACAAAGTCTGAAACCCCATATTCCACAATTTTTGAATACTCTTCTTCTGATAAAAGTTTTAGGTGTGTAACACTTTTGACCAAATCTGATACTGCTTTAAAGATTCCTTCCAAAGCAATAGTCTCTCCAACTTGTGCATCTCTTAGTTTTTGAATCTCTGAGCGGGTTTTTAATTCTTTCTCTTGTGCTTCCAGCTCAAATTTTTCTGTATTTTCTTTTTTCTTTAAAGCGGACAATTCTTCTTTAAGAATATCTTCCAATCCCTTTATATTCTTTTCCAAACTTTCTTTGGAAACGGCAATTTTTTCCTGTAAATCTTTACCAAGTTTTTCTAGAGCAGCAGTTTTGCCAGCTGGGTCAACATTAATAGCCAAATAGGAAGCAAAATAAATTACCGCTTCCAAGTTTTTAGGTGAAATATCCAATATTAAAGATAACTTTGAAGGAGCGCCTTTAACAAACCAGGAATGAGCA
>JAMCTD010000045.1:7642-8188 GCA_023380995.1 Patescibacteria group bacterium | reverse complement strand
AATAGTTAGCGGCTCATTCTGCCACCCCCCATTCCTTGACCCTTGCCTGAACCATTTTGTAATCCAAGACCGAGTTCGGCTCGAATTTTATTCGCTTCAGCAATTTTACCTTGCTCAGCAAGCTCATGAGCCTGCGCAAACTTAGCAAAGTTCTGAGCGTTCACAACCTGTGTTACTCTCCCACGTCCTACCATAAGTGTTTTCCAAGCATTGTAGTCTTTTTTTTCAAATGCTTTTTCCATCGCTGTATGGCGTTCTTCGGTATAATTAGGGCCTTTAACAGCTGGGTCGCCTTTGTAGGCAAGTGCTGTCTGAGGGATAATCGCTGCCCCTCCTATAACGAGCACTGTTAGTCCAAGAAGTATAGATGTTTTGTTCATATTTTTTCACCCCCTTTCAAAGTTGTAAATATTAACTGCTATCTACTAGTAGTACAGACGAAGGGGATATTTTCTTTCAAGTAAAAAAATATTAAAGGAAAAGAAGGCTTAAAGACACGATCATCATCCCTGTCATAATTCCTAAAATTGCATTGTGTCCATTTTC
>JAMCTD010000045.1:0-7597 GCA_023380995.1 Patescibacteria group bacterium | reverse complement strand
TAAAACTAGCAGGAAGCAGTTCATCAAAGCTTATATAAACCATGATTCCTGCCACAAGAGCAAAGATATAGGAAAGAATGTTTTGATTTAAATATGGTTTTAAAAGTAAATAGGCAATGATTGCTCCCAGTGGTTCGGCCATACCTGAAATAAAAGCGTATTTTACCGCTTTGCCTTTATCTTGAGTCGAGTAATAAATAGGAGCGGCAACTGCAATACCTTCAGGAATATTGTGAATTGCAATGGCAATTGCCAGTAACACACCCAGCCTTACATTGGTAAATGAACTAAGAAATACCGCCATACCTTCTGGGAAGTTGTGAATGATAAGTCCTATCGTTACCACGAGTCCGGTTGAAAGAAGTCTTTGATCAATGATCTTTTGTTTGCGGCAGATTCTTTCTTCTAGGCAATGATGAGGAAGAAAAAAGTCGACTAAAGCCATGGCTATAACTCCAATAAAAAAGTATACATTGGCACTGAGAAATCCTATCCCCTTTATTGAATAAGGAAGGAGTTCAACGAATGAAAGATAAATCATCACCCCTGCTGATAATCCGAGGAAATATCCAATTTTTCTTTTACAAAAAGCGTGGGATAGAAAGATAAGGCTTCCAGCGACTGTTGACAGACCTGCAAGTAGAGTGAGGAGAAAAGGAATAATAATTTGACCTAAATTCATCTGTTTATTATATCAGCTTGATGCCTGTCTTCTCTTTTTGTATACATCTAACTGTTTATATTCCTTATTGGAGAATCATAAATAATGAGTGTTTTCCTATGATTTATTGTAACAAAATGACGTTTTTGATATAGTAAATATATGTCAGTAAAAGAGAAAGTTAAATCAATGCTTTTTTGGGGTTTTACTCTGTGGCTTATCGGATACATTGCGGGGTTTGTTCTTTTTTTTATAGTTCCAAAAGAATATATCGGCTGGATAATTACTCCTTTTGCTACAATCCTTACTGTTTGGGTACTCGTAAAAAAGATAAAACGCCCAGAACTTATGTGTTATTTTGGAACAGGCTTGATATGGACACTCATGGCTATCACGCTTGATTTTGTATTCCTTGTACAACTATTAAAGACTGGGAATACCTACTATAAACCGGATGTATTTCTCTATTATGCTCTTACATTTATTCTTCCTCTGATTGTGGGGTATTGGAAATACACACGTAAATCTCCAAAGGCAAAATTGTTTTAATACCAAATTCCTCAGACTCAGACAATCAGGAGATTTTTCTCAATCTAACCACGACCAAAACCTCACACCTCTTCATGATCCGGCAGCATTTCGACGCCGATTTAAAAGTAGAAAAAGAACAATTGAGAGTTTTGAAGCACATGCAAACATTGATAGGTCACCAACAGAGAAACTTGCCGATTTGATGACATCTCGTTTGGGAAGCGTGGGCTTTCTTACCATAAATGCCCTGTGGTTTTTTAGTTGGATATTAATAAATACTGGACATATCCCAGCTATTCGTATTTTTGACCCCTTTCCTTTTGGTTTGTTAACAATGATTGTTTCATTGGAGGCGATTTTTTTGGCCATTATTGTATTAATATCTCAAAATCGTGCTGCAAAGATTGATGATTTACGAGACGAGATTGACTTGCACATAAACACAATTGCTGAGGAAGAAATCACAAAATCTATTGAGTTACTAATCCTGCTTCTCAAGAAAAACAATATTGATGTTTCGAAAGATCTCGAACTCAAACGAATGTTGGAACCAACAAATAAGGAAGATATACAACAAACACTTAAAAAACAGATTGGTTAATACATTATTTTCAAAATAAATACCGTATTTCCCTATATCAAAAAATAAAAATTTTGTTGCATCATAATCCTTTTAACAATGAGTTTGTTTTTCAAACATTTTACCTAAATCAAAGTTTTCTTCTTTAGGATACGATATTGAAGCTTGAACTAAATTTGACAACAATTTCTTAAAAGATTAGTCTAGTGTTATGGACGATATGATTGTGGGGTTCACTATGTTCTTTTTTTTCTCCCTTACTATTTACTTCCTTTTTTTCTTGCTTCTCGCGCTTGTAGTTAAAATTATCCTGTCTAAACTAATCAAATGTACTGACTTAATAATTTTAAACGTTATCTTGGCAGTAGCTTTTACATTGTTATCCTTGCTCTATCTACTTAGGGCTGTTCCATTAACCCCTTTCCTCATTCTGATTCTCCTAGTTTTTTACTTAATACTTGTCGTGCTGTTTAGTTTTATTGATACATTTAGGAAAAGAATTAAAAAAGGAACCTAGATTTCTATACAATCTGCTTAAAGTAGTAATAGAAACTAATATGGTCCTAAATAAGAATTTGCTCCTACCCCAAAGATTCATATGGTGGGGTTAATGAACGAATTTAATTTATTGACAAAGCAAGTATCCCAATATCTATTAATCTAGTAAAATAGACCAATGTCTAATGTCAAACTACAAAATCAAGTGATTAAATACTTCAATACTTTAGAATCTAGAATATTTTATTCACTGCTTAGAGGTGTTAGGCATTTCGGGTATTATCCAAAAGACAATAAAGGCATCTCCTTGTGGAAAGCACAAATATTGATGATTGAAAAATTGGCGGAAACATTACACCTTCCAAAAGGCTCTCGTCTTCTTGATGCAGGATGTGGAGAGGGGCTTACGGCTATCTACCTGGCAAAGAACTATGGATACAATATAACCGGCATTGATTTTAACATTGCATCTGCACAAAAAAGAGCAAAAAGAGAAATAACTGAAAATCAGGTAGATTTTCAAATTATGGATTATATGCGATTAGATTTTCCAGAGGAAACCTTTGATGGTGTTTATACAATTGAGGCATTCGTACATGCCCCTGACTACAAAAGGGTATTAAATAATTTTTATCATGTTCTTAAACCACAGGGAAAATTAGTATTATTTGAATATACAATGTCCCCACAAGATCAACTGACGAAAGAACAGCGGGATATGGCTGAAATGATTAATAAAACATCTGGAATGTTCAGTCTCCCTCACTTCACTCATGGAGCTTTCCCAAAAATACTAAAGGAGGCAGGGTTTAAGAATGTTTCTGTTACGGATATAACGTCTCATGTGTTGCTATTTCTTAAAATTATTTATAATTTTACTTTTTTTCTCTATCCATTTATTAAACTGTTCAAATTACAAAAAACTTTTATTAATACTACTGTTGCAAATGAATTTAATAAATATATTAAAGATAATGTATTTAAGTATGTTATTGTAGAAGCACAAAAACCTTAAACTCATCAATTCTTCTGATGTTGACGAAAAAATAATACAGAACACTGTAAGGCTCTAAAATTATTTGCTCGACAAGCGTAGTTTTAATATAACCAATGAATTAGCCTTTCTTATCAAGACATTTGAAGACTTCAGGCTCGTTCAACAAATAAGGAAAGAAATAGAAAAAGTTAAACCAGTAAAATACTAACAAAATTATTATTCATTAACTTGCTTTGGATAAGACCACGTTTCTGTTGAGTTCGATAAGTCGTATGTCCACTTATTTTCCTCTTTATTGTAGAAATAAAATGAGTTTTTTAATGAAATTTTTGTAATAAATTTTTCTTGATCTGCTGTTATTACTCTAACTGCTAAATTTGGTAACACTTCAATATTATTTGTAAATGTATCTACCGAAAAATTATTGTCCATAAAACATTTTGCAAACAAATTGACTTCTTGTCTACCAGTATTTAAACATTTTTGTGCGCTTTTATTCCCATAAAGAGGCAATTTCACCTGAATTAAGTATCTTTCTTGCTGATTTATGTCTAGCAACTTAGGAAATTCTGCTTTTTCTGAACTCGAATAAATAATGCCTTGGGCCTCATCCGAATTAAAAGACTTTTCATTATCGTCTGTGTTACCGCTTTCAATCTTATCAATTGATATTTTTTTTAAACTTATATTGGTGACTCTACATATAACGTCAAAATTTAAGTAGTTTAACTGAGAAGTGCCATATCCAATGCTATTAGAAGGAATATTACAAATTAATAGTAGTCTTGTTCTATTATCCTTATTAGATTTATAGTTCGTATAAAGGAAATTTAAGATAGACAAAAAGACAGATAGTAGACTAACAATTAAAGTAATAATTTGGACTTTTGTGTTAATAGAAAGTACACGCTGTTTCTTGCTCATTTGTTTATTTTGAGGTTATATTAAGTGCAGAATGGCTCGAGAAATGGGTACAATTTCGGACAACTGACTGGATGACTGAGCTGGATTATCCAGAGTACACAGCGAAGGAAGTACAGAGATTTTTATCAGTGAATTTATAAACTTTAGTTTATCTTGTATGGCGTAAGTACCCGAATACGGTGATTATCTATATACGGACTAAACTGCCACTGCAGTATGTTCCAAAACGGAACTAACACCTACTACTTTTGTTTTCTATACAATTCTTCATTTACAATCACCCCATTGTCTGTCTTTTGAATATATGGTTCATGTTGAGAGTAATTAGGGACAAATCCAAAACCTGAGGCGTAAATATCTTGAATAACTGTACCCGCAATTCTCTCTGACTGTAAAAGGTCGCTGGTATCATAGGGGCCGAATCGCCAAGTATCCTTTTTTTGAGGACCAAATGTTGAAGGAAGAAAATTATTTACAGTTAATACTAAGGAGTATTTACCGCCGTTTTTTGATATAAAGCCGATTTCAACATCATATGACAAACGTCCTTTTTCGATTATTTCTGCATTTATCAGTGCCTTAATGAACAAAAAAAAGCTATTAACATACTCAACAAAAGCAAAAGCATTTAACAGCTTCTTGCCATTATTCTTCTCTTCGTCCCGAAGACCCCAATCCAAAAATTCTTGAATATTTGCCCCTGCCGCAACAATTCCATTTTTTGTTATTTTTAGTATCTTCCTATTACCATTCATTACTTCCCAACTGTCTCCCTCTGTTTGAGGATATTCAGTTATCCAAACACTTAAATCCCACCCCATGTTTCTTAATATGGGTGGATTCTTCATATGATAATGTAAAGAATTGTCCGAGTCGTCCCAGAAGTTGTTTAATATTATTCCGCTTGTGGGTGTAGCCATCATATAAAATACGTCGGCTTCTGAATCAAGCTTATTAACAAACTCTTCTATTATTCTTTTTTTTTGGTCTTCAGTTGGGGATTGAGCTACCGGCTTTGCTTGAGAGTATTCAAGTCGATCAGCAATTGCAGATAAACGACTTATTTGATTTTCAATACCAGTACCAGCCATAGAACCTGATAAAACACTCGAAACATATTCTTGGAATTTGTGTGGGTCAAATAGTTGAATATTTTTAGCGCCATCCCGCGTATATATTCCGTAAACCTGTCCTTTTAGGACGATTTCTTCTTCTGGGTTCCATTGGTCTTGAGAAATAATGAATGGATACAAACTTAAGTCTTTTGCGTCAGGTATTTTAATCCACAAAACAGACTTGTCTCTGCCTATAAATCCTGATGTAAATTTACCTCTTGGAAAACGAGGTACTAATCCATCGGAAAGAATATCGAACCATCGCTCAGTATCAACGGCTTTTATGTCAATTCCACTAACGGTTTTTACATATTCTACCTGCCTACCTTGAACAATGTCTGGAAGTAAACCAATAAACAGATATCCACCTCCACTATTTGAGATTGAGGATATATCCTTTAATAACTCCAGTTTGGATTTGTATTTCGCCCAATCCTTTCCCGATTTTTCTTCTTCAAAGTATGGTTTTTCTCTGAACTCAAAATATGACGTCTCAATCGCACCCAATAATTCAGACGGCTCATTACTGATAATTATTTGTTCAATTTCTTCAAGACTAACTTGTTTTATATCCATAGTGAAGTTATCCAAAAATCCTATTCAGTTCCTCAACAAGCTTAAACACGGCAGTTGAAGGGTTATTATCTACCTTATTCGCTTGGAAAATCTGTTTTGCGTTTTTAATAGCTTCCGGTTGTTTTTCCAGTATCTGATCGAAAACACTGCAGTTCTTCGTATATGCCTTGCCACCCAACCGCCTGAAATGGGTTTTTAACTTTATTGTGTAGTCATTTCGCGAGACTCCGGTCTGCAAAACCTGGAAATGGAGCAAATACCATAGTTCGAAACACTCGTTGCTCCAAGCAAGGTGAATATTGTTATCATTTGCCAGTTTGACTGCGGCCTTAAACTTTGTGGGGTTTTGGTTCCAAAACTCATCGACATCAAACACACACCAGCATTGATCACCATCTTCATTCACAAACCGGCCCCGACTTGTTAAGGCAATCTTCTCAGCAACAACCTTCTCAATCAATTCCCAAGGAGAACTCCTCTTAAAACGGTTATAACTGATGGTGATGGTTCGTGAACGAAGGTGGTCTTTAAACTCTTTGAAATAAGTGGGCTCAGCTATCTCGCCGTTGCAGTAAATGTAGATTCTGGGATTGATAGCGTGTTGTTTCATAATTCATATTACTCAATGGTTTCGAGTTCTTTGATATAAGGTAACGCCCCATACCTTCCTTCCAAGTAACGCTTAGCAAAGTTAAGATTTGAACGTTCGCCCAAATCAGCTAGAGAAAATAATTCAGTTGCTCCAAACTTGTCCTTTTGAGTAAACCAAATTTGATCCCTACGCAATAAATCTTCATCTAAAAGGCTAATATCGTGAGTGGTAAAAACAAGCTGAGCTTGATTACTATTTGCCTCATTGGAATTAAACAATTTCAAGAGATACCGACAAATAAGTGGGTGCAAACTAGAGTCTAGTTCATCAACCACTAGCAAATTACCTTCTTCCAAAGAGTTGATAAATGGTGCCGATAAGGCAAAAGCCTTCTGGGTTCCTTCAGACTCCTTAAAGAAATTAAAGGCTACTTGTCCAACTTCTTTTTGGTTAGCATCATATCGAGGGTGCAAGGTGGCCAATTTCCTTTCAAAGAAGTTATCTTTACCAGCAGTCAAGATATCCTGGAATTGAGGCGGAACTGGTTTTACAAATTCTTCCTTAGTCAATTGCTTCTCTTCAGACAAGAGGTCTCGAATACCAAAATCAGCCTGAAGAATGAAGTCCTTCATTTTCTGTCTATATGAGGCATCTTTTGTATATTTATCAAACGAATAGTTAAGGGTCTCATCAAATTTTGAGAGAACCTGAATTTTCTTGATAGAGTTAACCACCTCTTTTGAAATGTCACCATTCAAACTAGCCAGGACCGTTAAAAACAAAACGTTCTCACGAGTGTTCTTTATCGCATTAGCAGAACCTTCTTTAAAGTAACGAGCATTAGCTTTTATGTCTTGATCGGTTCTTTCAAATAATACTTTTTTGTTGGGGTATTGCTGCAACCATTCCTTATGAACTTTATGAGCAAAAACCTCAAAGCCGTAAATGTAGGTACTGTCTCCACTCAAAATCTCTAGTTCAAAGGTGCTAGGCTTCGTTTCTGTGGTAGTGCTTAACAAGAATGGTTCAACAGGAATTCCGCCAGTTAAACTCTGTTGTAAACCGTTCAACACAAAATTGCGGACAAATGCAAAGGCTTTAATAAGATTTGACTTACCTGAAG
>JAMCTD010000044.1 GCA_023380995.1 Patescibacteria group bacterium | reverse complement strand
GGAACTCTTTTGAAAAAAGTATTAGAGAGAAGATAGATCTACTTTCACACCCGGGCCCATGGTTGGGGAAAGAGTGAGTTTTTTGACCCTGGTTTTACCTAAAGTCTGCAGTAAGGTTTTAATGTTGGCTGATAATTCTGTCGTAGGTTGGTCCAGTTTACCCATTACTATATGGATAATCGGGGCTTTGGCTTCTGTTTTGTATTCTGTTTTTCCGGCCTGGAAACCTTCAACAGCTTTTTTAAGGTCGCTTACGATGGTACCGTTTTTTGGATTGGGCATTAAGCCCTTCGGGCCTAAAACTCTTGCTACCTTTGCTAACTTTGGCATCCAATCGGGTGTAGTAATGACCAGATCAAAGTTAACTTTCCCTTTGTTGATTTCCTCAATAGTGGAATCACTACCAAAAAAACTTCCTTCTATTTGAGGATTCGAAGGCCCAAAACAAAGTATGCGTAACTGAACGCCTTTCGCATAGGGCAAGGAGACTAAACCACGAATTCCCGTTTGCGTGGTGTTTATATGCGCTTCTAAGGTGGCATTAATTTTAGAATAGGACATTTTTTTGGCCATGTCAACTGCTGCCTCCAGCGGATATAATTTGCTTCGGTCCAGATCTTTGACTACTTCCTGGTATTTCTTGCTTCTTGGTTTAGCCTTTCCAGGTTTTTTCTTTTTGGACGATTCTGTCTTCGTTTTCTCTTCTAATTGTGGTTTTACTGCAGAATCGTCCATTACGGCCTTAATCTCGCTAGGCTCAACTTTACTACTTGCTTTGTCAGTTTCAGACTTCGCCGGCTTTATCTTATCGGATTTGACCTTTTGCTTTTTTACTTCAGCTTCTGGCGCTGAATCATCAATTGTTTTAATTCTTGGTCTACCCATTTATGCTCCTTTCAGTCGCAAGTTCTTAGATCTTAGTGCTTAGTTCTTAGTTTTAATAACTAAATTTCTAGGCACTAGGTACTATGAACTTATTTTCACTCCCATACTTTTGGCAGTTCCTTCAACAATTTTCAATGCAGCTTCAACATTTTTGGTATTTAGATCTGGTAACTTAGCTTCGGCAATAGCTCTAACTTGAGCTGCTGTGAGCGAGCCGACAGGTTCTTTAAGCGCAGTTCCGGATCCTTTTTCCAAACCTAGCGCCTTTTTAATCATTTCCGCAACCGGGGGTTCTTTGGTTA
Source organism: Patescibacteria group bacterium (assembly GCA_023380995.1). The sequence continues at coordinate 3,466 of JAMCTD010000044.1, read as the reverse complement.
TAAAAGAGAAAGTGCGGTCTTCATAGACTGTAATGACAACAGGCAAAATATTGCCTTTTTTATTTTGGGTTTTATCATTGAATGATTTAACAAACTCCATGATAGGTAAGCCGTGCTGGCCTAAAGCAGGGCCAACAGGAGGTGCAGGCGTAGCTTCGCCCGCTGGAACATTTAATTTAATTAGAGTTTTAATCTTCTTGGCCATCTTTTATCCTCCAATCTCCATATCTCTTACGGTCAAGATAATGAAAGACAACTGCAACGCTAGCCACAGCAACGGTCAATTCTATACCGATTTTAGGTGGATTGATAATAGAGCTTATTGCTATTCCATCCATAACTGCATTGACAGATGTTGAAAAAATAGATTGTGTATGTCTTGGCACTACGCAATTCCATGCAGTTAAAGGTATTTCTGCTGCTCTTTGCATAATTTCGGTTATTTTTTCTGGATTTCGTCCCATATATACCTCTGCGTTTTAAATCTTTTTAATCTGCAAAAAGTCGAGTTCCACCGGTGTTTCTCTTCCAAAGATGGATACCAAGACCCTAACTTTGCCTTTTTCTCCATCAACAGAGTCAATTTTACCTATAAAGTCGGCAAACGGACCATCAACAATTTTCACTGCATCGGAAACTGCAAAAACCTGTTTATACATTGGAGCTTCAGTTTGGGTAAATTTGACAATTGTTTGGACTTCGGCATCAGAAATAGGGGTTGGTTTGTTGCCCATGCCTACAAAGCTAGTCACGCCTTGGGTAGTCCGGACTGCCAGCCAGCTTGTGTCATCAAGCACCATTTTTACCAAAATATAGCCTGGGAAAATTTTCTCTTTAACGTTGACCTTTTTGCCGCTTTTGATCTCAATTTTCTCCTGCATTGGCACCAAAACATCCAAAATCCGCTCTTCCAAGTGTTCAGATTCAATTCTTTGTTTTAGGGTGTGGGCCACTTTGTTTTCATGGCCGGAATAGGTATGGACCACATACCATTTGGCATTGGGATTATCTTTTTTATCAACTTCAGACTTCGCTTCCTGTTGTGTTGCTTTTGCATCTTCAAACAAAGTTGCAGATTCGTTTGTTTGACCCGATGATTGATTGTTATCGTTCATATTTGTTTAGAGCGATTAGCTCGCAAGCTTCGCTTAAGATCGCTAGATCGCAAGCTTTGCTTATTTATTCAAATTTAAGAAAAAGGCTGCAGTAGCGGTTAAAATATAATCCAAACCTCCCAAAAATAATCCCACTGCTGCGGCCACAAGTATAACCAAAACAGTATACCGAATAGTTTGCTCCCGGCTTGGCCAGGCAACTTTCATCAATTCTTCTTGCACTTCTTTTAAGAAGCCGAAAATATTTATTTTGGGCATTTCTACCAATCTCTCCAAAATTAAAAAAGGGTCCTATCTTGGACCCACTTTGTCAAGTATAACAGAGTTGATGATATAATTGCAACCATGAAAAAACATTTGGCTATTTTTAAAGGAGAGGCGGGGGATTTAATACTAACCGGTAAAAAGATAGTAGAATCCCGTTTTTCAAAGGTCAAAAACCCACCATTTGGAGTAATTTCGAGTGGGGATTTAGTTTATATAAAACCTTCCGGTAAAGATATAATCGGCGAATTCCGGGTAAAAAAAGTGATCTCTTTTGACGGTATTTCTCCGGAAGATCTAACTAGTATCCAGGAAAAATATGGAAAAGCCTTGGCAACAGATAAATTCTACTGGTTAAGCAAGAAAAACAGCAGATATGGTACCCTAATTTTTATCGGAGACTGCACCCGTTTTATTACCTCGCCGATTAGGTTCAAGAAAACTGATTTACGGGGTTGGGTGGTATTGGAGTGATACAGTTTGGGCAGAGGGTGTTGCATAGGTAGAGAAAGGATCGGAAAAAATTAATTTATCTTCATTTCTTTGGATTCTCACCATAGATTTAGGAATAGCTCCTGCCTGACTTAGATCCTTGTTGCCGTCTATCACTGATTCGGCTACTCCCGGCGGTCTCTCAAAAGCCAAGGGTTTTGTCCCATCCAGAAGCATATGCATTATCTTATTCCAAATTGGGGCCGCACCTGTGATGCCGGAAGTTAAAATAGGATTCATAGGTGTATTATCGGGATTGCCTACCCAAACGCCTACCACAAATTTTGGAGTGTAGCCAAAAGTCCAATTATCCCGTTTGTTATCGGATGTGCCGGTTTTTACTCCTACTTCATACCCGGGGATATTGAGCAGGGAATGGAGTCCGAACGCTAAGCTTCTTGCATTATCGTCGGATAAAATACTCGTGATTAGATAGGCAATTTGAGGAGAAATCGCCTGTTTTGAAGAATTTTTGTACTCTTCTAAAATATTGTTACTACTATCAGTTACTTTGATCACTCCGGTGGGCGGACGGAGCACCCCATTCCCGGATAAAGCCCCATAAACCCCCATCATCTCGATCATTTTTACGTCTGCCCCTCCTAATGTTAAGGATAGGCCGTAGCGTTTTGGATCATCAAAGGTAGTTATCCCTAAATTTTTGGCGGTTTGGATAACAGGGTCAAGTCCCACGGTAGCCAAAAGTTTTACGGCAGGTATATTTAGCGAGCTTCCAAGAGCTTGGCGGATGGTTACCGGGCCCCTGAATTTGCCGTCATAATTTACGGGAGAATACGGCGTTCCCCATTGGTTTTGAAATGTAACAGGCGTATCCAGGATCATATTGCTCGGGTTAAAGCCGAGTTGAAAGGCAGTTGCGTAAGTTATTGGTTTGATTGCGGATCCGGGTTGGCGGAGAGACAGCGTAACATTAAAATTACCAAAACCAGGATAGTGATAATCCCTGGAGCCGACCATACTCAAAATCGCTCCGGTGCCAGCATCTACAACCATGGCCGCCCCATTTTTGACATCCAAAGATCTTAAGTTCTCTATTTCTGATGCAACTATTGCTTCCACCTTTTCCTGCAATCCTAAATCTAGCGTGGTATAAATTTTAAGTCCGCCCTCTGCAACAACCCGCGACCCGTATTTTTCAGCCAACAAATCTCTTATATAAAAAACAAAATGGGGGGCATGGATGTTATTTGCAAGTGGTCTGATCTTAAGCTCTTCTGCAAAAGCTGCCTGGGCTTCTGCATCAGTGATATATTTATCTTTCACCATTCTTTGTAAAACATCTTTTTGCCGCAGTTTAGCGCGTTCGACCACAACTTGAAAACCGGCAGCTTAGAGGGCGCATCAACTATTACCCAACAACTGATCAAAAACTCTCTCCTCACCCCGGAAAAAAGCTATATCCGTAAAATCAAAGAGGTTATTCTGGCTCTGTGGGCAGAGCGGATTTATTCAAAAGACCAAATTTTGCAGATGTATTTTAATGAGGCGCCCTATGGCGGGGCCATTGTAGGAATTGCCGCAGCCTCACAAACTTATTTTGGTAAAGCCCCAACCGAGCTCGATCTAGCGGAAAG